>JACCZN010000312.1 GCA_013695915.1 Rubrobacter sp. | reverse complement strand
GCTGCCCCCGGCCCGGTGGGTCACCGAGACCCCGGGAAGGTAGAGGACGAGCCAGCCCGAGGCCCGCGCCCGGCGGCAGAGGTCCGCGTCCTCGAAGTACATGAAGAACCGCCCGTCCAGACCTCCGACCTCCTCCAGCATCTCCCGCCGGAGGACCATGCACGCCCCGGAGACCCAGTCTACCTCCGCAGGTCCCCCCGGTGCGGTGGCCGCCGGGAAGAGCCGCCGCACCGCCCGGCTCCGCGGGAAGAGCCGCGTCAGGAGGGAGGTACGCCCGAGGAAGCCGGAGACGGCACCCACCTCCCTGCGGGCCGAGAGCTGGACCTCGCCGTCCTCATCGAGCACCCGGGGACCGGCGACCCCCACGTCGCCGTTGCCGCCGAGGAAGCCCTCGAAGCGCTCGAAGAAGTCCCTCTCCACGGTGGTGTCCGGGTTCACGAGCACCACGTACTCCCCCGCGGAGGCGGATATACCTGCGTTGCAGGCCCGGGCGAAGCCTACGTTGGAAGGGTTCCGGATCAGGCTTACAGAACTGGGAATCTCCGGCACGGGCCCATCGTCGTTGTCCACCACCACGACCTCGAAGTCCCCGTACCCCGTCTCGTACAGGGTCTCGATGCACCGGAGGGTCAGCGGCCAAGAGGCGTAGTTCACCAGCACCACGGAGAACCTCATCGCCCGGCCCGCCTCCGGAGCCGTCCCGAGAGCCGGTCCCTCAGCCGCCGCAGGATGCTCCGGCCCGCGGCCTTCGAGGACCGGGCGAGGAGCCGCCTCACGTGAGCCACCGGTACCCGGCGGCGCCTCTGTACCTCCCGCCGCTTCCCGAGCATCCGGGGCAGGAGCCGCAGGGCCCCGGCGAGGCCCGCGAAGTGTCCCCGGCGCGTCTCCGGGGAGAGGGCCGTCACGCCGAGGCGCAGGAGCTGGCCGAGGAGTATGGACGGCAGGTAGAGGGGCACCAGCGGCAGGGGGAGGTCCTTGACCAGCAGCAGGAGCCCGTTCCGGGTGCCGAGCCGGGTGGCGAAGGCGCTCCGCTGGCCGCCGGTCGAGGCGCTGCCCACGTGGTAGACCACCGCCTCCGGCACGTAGCGGCACCCGTAGCCCGCGAGCTGCGCCCGGAAGGAGAGGTCCCCGTCCTCGCAGTAGGCGAAGAAGTCCTCGTCGAAGGTGCCGATCTCATCGAACATCTCCCGCCGGTAGAGGGCCGCGGCGGCGCAGGCCCCGAAGACGGGGGCCGGGGTGTCGTACTGCCCGCGGTCCCGCTCGCCGTGCCCGAGACGGTAGGGCAGCCCGCTCCGCCGGAGCGCGTCCCCGGCGCCGTCCAGCGTCTTCCGGTCCGCGAAGTCCAGGAGCTTGCTCGCGAAGGACCCGGCCTCCGGGTGGGCGTCCGCCGCCCGCACCAGGGCCGAGAGCCAGCCCGCGTCCTGCTCGGTGTCGTTGTTCAGGAGCGCCACGAGCTCCGCGTCCGTGGCCCCGATGCCAACGTTCACCGCCGCGCTGAACCCCCGGTTCTCCCCGAGCGGCAGGGCGCGCACCTCCGGGAACTCCCGGTCCAGCAGCGCCAGGGAGCCGTCTTCGGAGCCGTTGTCCACGATGATTGTCTCGAAGTCCCGGTAGCTCTGGCGGAGGAGAGATGAGAGGCAGGGGCCGAGGAACCGCTCGCCGTTCCAGTTCGGCACCACGACCGCGACACAGGGCACGGCCTAGCCGGGTTCTCTAGGGACCTCTATACCCGTGGAGCTGTGTACATCTACCCGGGTCGGCAGGTGTACCAGCCCTTGCACCGCTCCTCTGCGGCTCGGAAGGGTAACCTCCAGAACCCCTGCCAGGTTCATCCAGTCCAGGTAGAGGTTCCTCCTCCGTGTCCTGGAGAGGCCGACGTTTATGCTGTATGTGCCATGCTTGAGTGGCACGTCGAAGGTGAACTCTACGGTTATCTGTTCGCCGGCCCTCCTTCCTCTCAGTGGCCTCCCCTCTGCCGCGGTGTTGGTCGTAAAGATGTCGAGCCCGGCCTCGTTGCGAACGGTAATGCTGAGCAAGCTGTCCTTTATCTCCTCTTCGAAACGCAGGTGTACGCGCACGGTAAGAGGTTCTCCCATAGAGACCGCTTTGACCTGCTCTCCATCCCGGTTCAGAAGCTCTACGCTCTGGACCCGGGCCTCTCCCGTACCGTGCCGCGCCTGAGACTCACGGCCTCCGGAGCCCTCCTTGACCACCGGCGACCCCGCGGCATCATCGTCGCCCTCCATCTCGTAGTCCGGCTGTTGTTTCGGGGGGTTGGAGCTCTCCTGCATTACCCGGGAGATCAGGGCGTGGTACTCGTCTATCGTGTCGCTCGTGTCTCCGTGAGACACGAGCTCGCCCTGGTGCATCAGTATTGCCTCCGTGCAGAAGTTCTTGATCATACCCGTACTGTGGGAAACGAATACGATGGTCGCCCCGGACTCCCGCATCTCTCGCATCTTCTCGAGGCCCGTGTGCCGGAAAGCGGCATCGCCGACCGCCAGGGCTTCGTCCACGAGCAGTATCTCGGGCTCGACGGTAGCCGCCACAGCGAACCCGAGCCGGGCTCTCATCCCGCTGGAGTAGGTCTTGACCGGCTGGTCCATGAACTCCCCGAGCTCTGCGAGTTCCTCTATCTCTTCGAAACGTTCCTTTATCTTCCTGCGGTCTATGCCCAGTATCAGGCCGTTCATAAAGGCGTTCTCCCGGCCGGTGAATTCCGGGTTGAAACCCGCCCCCATCTGCAGCGCCATTACCTGCCCGTCGGTCCTGACCTCCCCCTTGCTCGGCTGGAGCGCCCCGGAGATTATCCGGAGGAGGGTGCTCTTGCCGGCCCCGTTGCGGCCCAGGATGCCGAGGATGCTACCGTGCTCGACCTCCAGGCTAACGTTTTTGAGCGCCCAGAAGTCTTTGCCGTAATTTACCGTGCCAAAGCTGAGAGCTTCTTTGAGCCTGTCCCGCTGGCGCGGGAAGATGCGGTACCTCTTGGAGATTCCGTCCAGAACGATAGCCGGCATACTAGATGAGGTCTCCAAACCGTTTCTTGGTAAGGACGAATAGCAGGTATCCGAAGAGGCACAGCACCGCGGAGAAGGAGGTGAAGCCCAGGAGCGGCGTGAGACCGGGTAGGTGGCCGTCCAGCACCACGTTGCGGTAGGACTCTACGAGTATGGCGAGCGGGTTGTAGTCCACGAGGAAGCCCATGCCGTTGTCGTAGGCTCGCTGGGCGGGCCAGATGATCGGGGTGGCGAAGAACGAGGCTCGCACTATGGCCCGCAAGGTCTCCTTGATGTCCGGCAGGTAGGTGCCGACTACCGCCCCGATGTACCCTAGTCCCAGCATGAAGAGGAGCTGCGGTACCAGCAGCAGGGGTA
>JACCZN010000275.1 GCA_013695915.1 Rubrobacter sp. | reverse complement strand
ATCGGGATACCCTCCGCCCCCGCGACGGGAGATAGCTCCTCTATGTTCTCCTGAAGCTCCGGGGAGAGCTCCCCGTAGAGGTCGTCGAAGCGTTCCGGATCCCTGTTGGAGAGGAGCCGTATCAGGCTCCGGGCCTCGGGACCGAAGTCCTCCGGCGAGAGGTCGCGGACGGCGTCCAGGGGGTCCGGCTCCGGCTCATCCGGCGGCTGTCCGCCCGGTGGCTGGTACTCCTCCACGGGAGGAAGCTCCGAGACCATCCTATCCCGGTCTTCCCCGGGCAGTTCTTCCGCGAGCGAGCGCGCGACTACGAGCCCGAGGTACTGCCGCGGATGGTACTCGAACGGGCCCGCAGGGTCCCGCAGCGGGTCCATGTAGGTGTCGGTGGTAGCCAGGCGGACGACGTTCTCCAGGTCCGCGTAGGGCGCAAGGCCGGAGACCACGGCCGTCCGTTCCCCGAGCTCCGGCTCTCCGGCAGCGAGGATCGCGAGCGAGGCCCCCACCGAGACCCCGAAGAGGCCCACGCGCCCGTCGCGGGTGCCCGGATCCCCGGCTGCCGCCAGGGCCACCTCGGTGGTTGCCGCGGCGGTTTGCTCCGTGATGGACCCTTCCCGGAGGCCCGGCAGGTCGGGCACCAGCACCCGGTATCCGGCCCGGGCGAGACCCCCGGACAGGTTGGTCACGGCGGGCTCCTCCGGACCGAGCGGTACGGCCCCGTTGACGAAGACCAGGGTCGGGTGCGGCCCCTCGCCGGCAGGCTTGAACACTACCGTGCTCACGCCGGCGACGGGGCGCTCCTCGACCCGCGGCTCGCCGGTCAGGAGCTCCACGGTCTCGGAGGCTACCGGCAGCTCGAGCGCGGTCGAGAGCACCATCACCGCGCGGGCCTGTGCCGTGACCCAGGTGTGACCGACAGCCGCTGCGAGGACCGAGGCCAGGACCGCGAGCAGAGCCGCGAGCCCCGCCGCCGAGAGCTGTCCGGCGGGCCGCTTCATCCCCGGACGTCCGGGCCGGGGCCTCTACGCCGCCGACGGGGGATGGTCGCCCGTAGAGCGTGCCGTGTCGCGGGGCGTCGGCGTTCCGGGTTGGTGGCGTGCAAGATATCCTCCCGTCGAGCTCCGGGTCCGCCCGGCCGCTACGCCGCCGAGGCGGCCAGGACCAAGAGCAGGCCCACCAGCAGCAGCGACAGCGCGCCGGCCACTATCCAGTATTGTACCCGGGCCTCGGCCTTCTCCGCAGCCTCCTGGAGGCGCAATACGCCCTCCTCGTAGGCCGTTGTTTGCAGGGATACGCGTTCCAGCGCCCGTCTCCAGAGCGGCAGGACGAGGAAGATCCAGGCCCCGGAGAGGTAGTCGAGGGAGCGGATGAGCGGCACCAGCAGGTCCCCCTCGGGGATCTCCGGTTCGAGCCTCGGGCCGACCCTCCGGCGGAGCAGCCAGAACCCGGCCGCGAGGAGCGCGCCGACCGCCACGGGCCATGCGGAGCTGGCGGAGAGGAGCAGGCTGGAGAACTCGGAGAAGATCCCCGGCACCAGCAGCACGAACCCCGCGACGCCCGCCAGGGTGACGGCCCACGGCAGGAAGAGACCCATCGGCGGCGCGCTCCTCTGTGCGCCTCGCTCCGGCCACACGGCGACCAGGAAGCGGACCATGATCAGGGTGCTGCCGATTGCCGCCACGCTCAACAGCTCGTAGAAGAGGAAGCCCCACGGCCCGGGCGCGAGCTCCGCGGCGTCCTGGAGGTACTGCTTGCCCGCGGCCCCGCTTGTCAGGGGGCTCCCGCTATCGCCAGGCTGCACAGAACGAGGCCCGCGATGACGAGGGTGCGCCAGAGCCCTGCGTGATCTTCCACCCGCTCCGCGACGCCGACGCCGAGGAAGAGCGCGCCCTTCGCGAAGGCGTGGTGTGCTGCGTATACCGTGACGGCGGTCAGCGCCACGGGCCAGGAGCCGGGGGCGGTCATCCCGGCCCCGAGGCCGACCATCATAAAGCCCATCTCCCTACAATCCTCCCAGTAGTGGCGCTCCAACCTGCAAGAGCTTGAGCAGCGAATCATGACCAGGGTAAAGGTCGCGGCTTCCATGCTACGGGGCGCGGGGCGAAGGAGCTTCTGCGAACCCTCCCGCGCCAGGGTGCGGTTCAAGAACAGGAGCAGGTACATCGCGGCCAGCAGCCCGCCCAGGGCCACGACCGCAACTATATCCCACCGGCCCGCCCTCGATGGCCCCGACGATCAACAGCCACTTGGCCGTGAAGCCACCGCTCGGAGGCAGGCCCATCAGGGTGCCCCCCGCGATGGCGAAGCCCGCTTATGCTCAGCGGGAGCTGGCGTGAAATGCCGGACATGCCCTCCAGCTCGTCGTGTCCCAGCACCTTTATAAGGGTTCCTCGCTAGATTGTGTGGGTAGAAGGCAAGGGCAGCCTCCCAGCAATGAGGTAGATGATGGTGATCATCTTCTCCTTGCTGCGGTAGCCACGGGCCTTGCGCTTGGCCGCCTGTATGAGTGAGTTCGTGCCTTCGAGAAGGCCGTTGGAGACCCGGGTGCGGTGCCAGGCAAGTATCCCCTCCCAGTGAGTCCGGATCATAC
>JACCZN010000214.1 GCA_013695915.1 Rubrobacter sp. | reverse complement strand
GCCTATGGCTTCGAGGTCGCCGATGGTCTCGTCGTTCCGGACCCGGCATCAAGGGCGCAGCAGCAGGACGTGCACGGCCCGAGCCTGGTGCCGGGGCCGATCGCTGCCGATCCAGCGTGGCGCGGCCGGCCCTGGGCCGAGACGGTGCTCTACGAGCTGCATATCGGGACGTTCACGGCCGAGGGCACGCTGGCGGCCGCCGCCCGCGAGCTGCCGGCGCTGGCCGATCTCGGCATCACGGCGGTCGAGCTGATGCCGCTTGCCGCCTATTCGGGCAGCCGTGGCTGGGGCTATGACGGGGTGCTGCCCTACGCGGTGCACGGCAGCTACGGCACTCCCGACGATCTCGCCGCCTTCGTCGCCGCGGCGCATCGGCTCGGGCTCATGGTGTTTCTCGACGTGGTCTACAACCACTTCGGGCCGGAGGGCAATTACCTGAACCTCTACGCCCCGCAGTTCTTTACCGACCGCCACGAGACCCCCTGGGGCGCCGCCATAAACTTCGACGGCGCCGGGAGCTGGGCCGTGAGGGAGTACTTCATCAACAACGCCCTGTACTGGCTGGAGGAGTACCACCTCGACGGCCTGCGGCTCGACGCGGTACACGCCATCCTGGACGACTCCGGGAAGCACTTCCTCACGGAGCTCTCCGAAAGGGTAGAGGCCGGTCCCGGGGCCGACCGGCACGTACACCTGGTGCTGGAGAACGACGCCAACAACGCCTCCTATCTGCGGGCCGGTACCGGCTCCCGGCGTCCGGCGTACACCGCCCAGTGGAACGACGACCTCCACCACGCCCTGCACGCGGCCGTCACCGGCGAGAGCGCCGGGTACTACGAGGACTACGCGGGCGCGCCCGTGGCGCACCTCGGCCGCTGCCTGGCGGAGGGTTTCGCTTTCCAGGGCGAGCCCTCGCCGTTCCGCGGCGGCGAGCGCCGGGGCGAGCCGAGCGCCGACCTGCCGCCGACCGCCTTCGTCTCCTTCGCGCAGAACCATGACCAGGTCGGCAACCGGGCCTTCGGCGACCGGCTCTCCGAGCTCGCCCCGGCGGAGGCTCTGCGGGCGGCGGCTGCCATCTACCTGCTCGCGCCGCAGGTGCCCATGATCTTCATGGGCGAGGAGTGGGCCACGACGGCCCCGTTCCCGTTCTTCTGCGACTTCGAGCCCGGCCTCGCGCCGCTCGTCACGGAGGGGCGCCGGGAGGAGTTCTCGAAGTTCCCCGAGTTCAACGACCCCGCGACCCGCGACCGCATACCAGACCCGGCGGCCCCGGAGACCTTCCGGCTCGCCGTCCTCGACCCGGGGCGGCAGAAAGAGCTGGAGCAGCAAGGCTGGATCCGGCTCTACCAGGAGCTGCTCGGGCTGCGCCGGGAGGAGGTCGTGCCGCGGCTCCGGGACGTCCCCGGCGGGCAGTCGCTGTGCCGGGTGGTGGGGAAGAGAGGTCTCCGGGTGCAGTGGACCCTCGGGGACGGCTCCCTCCTGACGCTGCTCGCGAACCTCGGCCCCGAACCCGCCCCCGGCTTCGGGGGGGTGGAGGGCCGTCTACTCTACGCCACCGACCGGGAGGCGCCGGAGGCCGAGAGGGAGCTACCGGCGTGGTCCGTGGCGTGGTACCTGAAGGACCGGGCTTGAGGGTCCCGCGCGCGACCTACCGGCTGCAACTGAACGGGGACTTCACCTTCTCCCGGGCCTCCGAGACCGTGCCGTACCTCGACCAGCTCGGCGTCAGCGACCTCTACGCCTCGCCGTACACCAGGAGCCGCCCCGGCAGCCCGCACGGCTACGACGTGGTGGACCACAACTCGCTGGACCCCGAGATCGGGGGTCCCGAAGAGTACGAGACGTTGGTCTCGGCCCTGGCGGAGCGCGGGATGGGCCAAATCCTCGACCTGGTCCCGAACCACATGGGCATCGGGAGCGAGAACGCCCGCTGGCTCGACGTGCTGGAGCACGGCCCCGCGGCCTCCTGCGCCCACTTCTTCGACATCGACTGGTACCCGGTGAACCGCAGCAACCTGTGGGGCCGGGTCCTCCTCCCCGTCCTCGGCGACCACTACCGCACGGTCCTCGAGTCCGGGGGGCTGAAGCTCCGCTTCGACCCCGAAGAGGGCTCGTTCTCCGTCAACTACTACGAGCACCGCTGCCCGATAGACCCGAAGACCTACCCCCGGGTCTTCGAGCACCGGCCCGAGCTCCCCGACAGCCCGGAGCTCCTGAGCCTCGTGACGGCCTTCGGCAACCTCCCCGGCCGCGGGGCGCCGGAGAAGGTGGATGAGCGCAACCGGGACGCCGCCGTTCACAAGGGCCGCCTCTCCCGCCTCTATGCCGCCTCCCCAGAGGTTGCCCGCGCCGTGGACCGGTGCGTCGAGCGGCTGAACAGCGGGGCGGCCGGGGACTTCGAGACCCTGCACCGGCTGCTGGAGGAGCAGGCGTTTCGGTTGGCGTACTGGCGGGTCTCTTCGGACGAGATCAACTACCGCCGCTTCTTCAGCATCGACGACCTCGCCGGCATCCGGGTCGAAGACGAACGTGTCTTTGATGCAACACATAAGCTCGTTCTGGAGCTGGTAGCCCGGGGCGCGGTCAGCGGGCTGCGCATCGACCACGTGGACGGCCTCTACGACCCAGAGGGGTACCTCCGCCGCTTGCAGAGTAGGGCCGCCGAGGTGCTCGGTGCCCCTGGAGAGGAAGAGCCCGTCTACCTCCTGGTGGAGAAGATACTCGCCGGCCACGAGCGGCTGCCGGAGGGGTGGCCGGTCGCCGGCACCACCGGCTACGAGTTCGCGAACCTGGTGAACGGCCTCTTCGTGGACCCGGCGGGCGAGCCCGGCCTGGAGAGGGCCTACCTCCGGTTCCTCGGCCACGGCCTGGACTTCGAAGACCTCCTCTACCGGTGCAAGAAGGCCGTGATGCGGGGCGAGCTCGCGAGCGAGCTCAACGTCCTCTCCCGGCGGCTGCTCAGCATCTCGGAGGGCCCGGCCGACCCTTCCGGCGTACCCCGGCGCTCCTACGACTTCACCATCGACGTGCTGCGGGAGGCGCTCGCGGAGGTGGTCGCCGCCTTCCCGGTCTACCGGACCTACGCGAGGGACGGGGAGCTCTCCGAGGACGACCGGCGCCACATCGAGTGGGCCGTGGCCCGCGCGGAGAAGCGGAGCACCGCCGCGGACACGGCCGTCTTCGGCTTCGTGCGGGAGGTCCTGCTATTCGAGGTCGGCGGCGGTGAGGAGGGCTACCGGCGGATGGTAGAGGACTTCGTGATGAAGTTCCAGCAGTACACGGGGCCGGTGATGGCGAAGGGCATGGAGGATACCGCCCTCTACATCTACAACCGCCTCGCCTCCCTGAACGAGGTCGGCGGCGAGCCGGACCGCTTCGGCGTCTCCGTCGCGGCCTTCCACCACGTGAACGCCGGGCGCGCGCGGGACTGGCCGCACTCCATGCTCACCACCGCCACGCACGACACCAAGAGGGGCGAGGACGTCCGCGCCCGCATAGACGTGCTCTCCGAGCTCCCCGACGAGTGGCGCGGCGAGCTCGCCCGCTGGAGCCGAACCAACCGCTCGCGGCGGCGGGAGGCCGACGGCGAGGCCGCGCCGAGCCGCAACGACGAGTACCTCCTCTACCAGACCCTCCTCGGGGTGTGGCCGCCGGAAGGACCCGGCGAGGGCGGCCTCGAGGAGCTCGCGGGCCGGGTCGAGGAGTACCTGTTGAAGGCGGTCCGCGAGGCCGAGGTCCACACGAGCTGGGTCAACATGGACGAGGAGTACGAGGCGGCGGTCTCCCACTTCGTGAGGAGCCTCCTCTCGCCGGGAGAGCACAACCTCTTCCTCGAGGAGTTCGCTCCCTTCGCCCGGCGGGTGGCCCGCGCCGGGGCGCTGAACGGCCTCTCCCAGACCCTCCTCAAGCTCACCGCCCCCGGGGTGCCGGACATCTACCAGGGGACGGAGCTCTGGGACCTGAGCCTCGTGGACCCGGACAACCGCCGCCCGGTGGACTACCCGCTACGCCGGGAGATGCTCCGGGGGCTACCGGAGACCGGGTCCGGCGCGGGTCTCCCCGGCGAGGTCCGCGGCCTCCTCCGGGACGGCCGGTGGGAGAGCGGGCTGCCGAAGCTCTACCTCACCCGGCAGGCGCTCGCGCTGCGCCGGGAGCGGCCGGGGCTCTTCGCGGAGGGGGAGTACGTGCCGCTCGCCGTCGAGGGCGCGCTGGCCGGGCACCTGTGTGCCTTCGCCCGCCGACGCGGGGAGGAGGTCGCCGTCACGGTGGCCCCGCGCCTCCAGGCGAGGTTCTCCGCCGGCGAGGGCTCCCTCCTTCCGGACCCCGCCGTCTGGGAGGGCACGCGGATAGACCTCTCCGGGCTCCCGGGCGGCGGGTACCGGGACGTGCTGACCGGGGCGGGCGTAGAGGCCGAAACATGGGGCGGACGTACCCTGATACCCGCCGGTGCGCTCCTCGGGGAGTTCCCGGTCGCGCTGCTCGCGGGCTCGTAGAGGGGCGGGGCCCGTGGGACAGCTCCGCACTGCACCCGTCCGGCCGGGCTTCCCGGTGTAGATCTGGGGCCGTGCGCTTCAGGAAGATACGGAGAGGCCGGGTCAGCGCGCCGGACAGCGCTCGAGGTGCCGCAAGATACCGGTGAGGAGCGGGCTCTCCCGGTCCAGGAAGCCGTCTATCGCGGAGAAGTGATCCTTGTCCGGCTGGGGCAGGTACTCGCCGTCGAGCCCCGCAGCGGTCCAGGCGGCCAGGAAGTCCTCCGACTGGCGGCGGAGCTCCGGCGTCTCCTCGCCCCCGTAGGTGACCAGGAGCGGGGATGCTGAGGGCGGCAGGTTCAAGATGGGGCTGTTGCGCGCGACCTGGCCCGGGGTGAGCTGCACCTTGGGCTGCATGTAGGTGTAGCGCAGGGGCGCGAGGTCGAAGAGACCGCTTATGGCGCACCCGCCCCTGATAGTCACCGCGGGCAGACCGTACTCGCCCTCCCAGTCCGTACCGAGGAGCATCGCCGTCAGGTGTCCGCCTGCCGAGTGGCCGGAGACGTAGATCCTCTCCCGGTCCCCGCCGAAGCTCTCCGCGTTGCGGTAGACCCAGGCCACGGCCGCCCGGCTCTGGCGCAAGATCTCCTCTACCGTCACCTTTGGGCAGAGGGCGTAGTTGGTCACCACGGTCGTCACCCCGGCGGAGACCGGACCCCGGGCTACGAGGCCGAACTCCCTGCTGGTGAACCGGTGCCAGTAGCCGCCGTGGATAAAGACCAGCACGGGGCCCGGGGAGGAGCCGGGGGCGGGGAAGATGTCCAGGTGCTCGTCCAGGGTCGGCCCGAAAGATACCCCGAGCTCGCAGTCGAGCTCCTCGCGCACCAGCCGGCTCTGCTCCTCGTAGAACTCGACCCAGACCGCCGAGCCGGGCGTCGCGGCCGCCAGGTTGTACTGGGCGTCCAGCTCCTCCTGCGTCTCGAACTCCCGGTAGAGCATCCCGCGCCCTAGAAGGTGAGCACCCGGTCGGCCTCGGCGCTCAGCCGGGCCACGTCCGTGGGAGCCGCCCAGCTCCCGTTGACGGAGGCCGCGCTCTCCTCTGTCGCCCCCCGGGCGACCGCGCAGCCCTTTCAGACGTAGACGGGGACCTCGTGCTCCCGGAGCTTGGAGAGCAGGTCCCGCAACGGGGGTACGCCGAGGCCTTCGACCTCCTGTGCCCGGTCGCCGACCACGAGCTCCGTGGCGTCCCCGGCGAGGACCACCGAGACCTCATGGCCCTCCTCGACGGAGCCGTTGGCCGCGATGTGGAACGGTACGGAGGCGCCCGTCGGGTCCGCGGTCCCCTTGTTGACTATGTACAGCATCTTCATCAAGACTCTCCTCCGGTCGCGTAAGATACCGCTCCCGGCCATAATACGGCCGGTTGCGGCGAGATGCTACAGTGTACCGGCCACGGTCTCAACGGCCGCGCGGGACGGAAGGTCACAGGAGGGTCATACACTAGCTCCACCCGCCCTCGCTCCACAGCTCCGCGGGCGGAACTGTGGAGCCCCGCAACACGAGGCGGGTCGGCAGCACCTCCGTCCGGGAGGCTTCCTCGCCGCGGAGCTGGGAGATGAGAAGCCGTCCGGCTTTCACGCCTTTCTCCGCGTGCGGCTGCCACACGGTGGTCAGCGGCGGTGCGGCCCGGGCCGCCGCGGGCACGTCGTCGAAGCCGACTACAGATAGCCCCTCCGGCACGGAAAGCTCCCGCCGTCTTGCGGCTTCGAGCGCACCCAGTGCGAGCTGGTCGCTCATCACCAGCAGCGCCGTGGGCCGGGGGTGGAGCGCGAGGATGGCCTCTGCGGCCACCCTACCATCTTCGGGTGTGTTCTCAGTGCACTCGTAGACGGGCATCTCCCCCGGAGAGAGCCCCGCACCAGAGATCGCCGTGGCGTAACCCTTGAGCCTGCTGCGGGAGGAGCGGTAAGTTGCGTACTCTCTTCTCTGGCTGTCGGCGAAGCCGCCGGTGGCGTTCGGAGTGAGCTTCAGCGAGACCACGCCGAACCGCCGGTGGCCCAGCCGGGTCAGGTGCTCCGCCGCGGTCCGCGCCGCGCCCTCGTCGTCTATGCCGACCGAAGGGGTGTCCCCGCGCTCGGGCTGGTCCACCAGCACCGCCGGTAACCGCCGGTCCAGCGCCGCCTCCACCAGCGGGTCGTCCTCGGCCATGCAGTAGATCACGAGCCCGTCCATTGCAGCACCCCGCACGGCCTCCGGGTCCCGGTCCCCCAGAGAGCCGCCCGGGATGAGTAATAACCCGAGCCCGGCCTCCTCCGTGGCCTGCGAGACCCCCTCAAGGAACATCACCGCCGCCGGGTCCGCAAAGGCGTACGAGAGCCGGTCGGTGTACAGCATCCCCACAGCGCCCGTCCGCCGCCGCCTAAGACCCCGCCCGAGCGGGTCGGGACCCGCGTAACCGAGGCGCCGCGCCACCTCGAACACACGCTCCCTGAGCGCCGGAGAGAGCTGGTCCGGCCGGTTGTAGGCGTTCGAGACCGTCGCCGGAGAGACCCCTGCCTCCGCCGCTACCTCCTTCGACGTCGCCCGGCGCCCGCCCGAACCCCTGGTGCTGAGGTTGAAGTACATACCCCTGCATGATAACGTCTTAAACGATTCAGCAAAACATCCCGGGGCCATTGTGTGCGGAGCGTAGCGGGCCGTCCGGGCGGGAGGACGATGATCGGGCACACCAACCTCGAAGATCAGTTAGACGTAGACTTCCACCATGCCCGCCGTAAGGCGGTGCTGAGCCGGTTGACGGCCCGGTTGCAGGGGGAGTGCGGCCGCCTGCGGTCCTTCGAGGAGGTCCGGCGGGCGCTGCGCGCCTCCGGTGGGAGCCTGCCCCGGCGGCGGGTCGTGGAGGTTTCGAAGGTGGTCGGCAGCGTGGGCCGCTTCCGGGACTTCAGCCGCGACTTCCTGCCTGCCAGGCCGGTCTCCGTCGACAAGTGGAAGCGGGTGGACCGGGCGTTCCATCGCGGAGTGGACCTGCCGCCGGTGGAGCTGTACAGGATCGGCGAGGACTACTACGTGCAGGACGGCAACCACCGCGTCAGCGTGGCCCGTTACCAGGGTATCGAGATGATAGAGGCCGTGGTCCGGGAGTTGAGTCCCCACCCGCCGGAGGACGTCGGCCCGGTGGACCGCGGTCCTTGCGACCCTCTGCGAAGCTCCAAGGAGCGCCGTCGGCCCGGGTCCTACTCCCGCAGCCGCGCAGCCAGGTTCCTCGCCCGTCACGGCTTGAAACGGTTCAAAGAGAGGGACTAACTGCCTGTGAGCTGCCCGGGCGTGGGAGCACGTTGCCGATGCCCCGCCGGAGCCCCGGCGAGCGGGCGTAGCTTGAGGAGAGAGGGGAGCCGGAGCACAGGTGGTGGCAGGAGGGTCTCATCTACCAGAACTACCCGCGCCCGCTCCAGGAGTCCGTCGGTGAGTTGCGCGCGGTGGAGCTTCGTCCCGAAGAGGGGTGTGTAGTGGAGCTTTGCGGTTGAGCGGAGGGAACGGGCTACCGCGGGCCGCCCGGCTCGCCGTGATCGGGATGTTCTTCGCCAACGGGACCGTGTTCGGCAACTGGATCGCGCGCATCCCCGACGTTCAGGAGGGGCTCGGGATCGGGGAGGGCGTGCTCGGGCTAGCCTTGCTGGGTGCGGCGGTCGGTGCTCTCCTGGCGATGCCGGCCGCGGGCTGGCTCGTCAGCCGCCTCGGCAGCCGGCCCGTCACCGCGGTCTCGGCGGTGCTCTTCTGCTCGTTCCTGCCGCTCCTGGCCCTCGCCCCGAGCGCGGTCTATCTCGGGCTCGCGCTCTTCCTCTTCGGAGCGGGCAACGGGCTCATGGACGTCTCGATGAACTCGCAGGCCGTCGCGGTCGAGCGGCGGTACGGGCGCTCGATCATGGCGTCCTTCCACGCCATGTTCAGCTTTGGCGGTCTCGTCGGGGCGGGGATGGGGGGTCTGGCGGCCTCGCTCGGAGCAGAGCTCGTGCCGCACTTTCTGGGGGCGGCGGCGGTCTTCGTGGTGGTGGTGCTCCTCGTCGGACGGTGGCTCCTGCCCGCCGCCGAGGACGCCGCCGCATCAGGGCCGGCGTTCGCCCGGCCGACCCGCGCCCTGGCTCTTCTCGGGTTCGTGGCATTCTGCGCCCTGCTCGCGGAGGGTGCGATGGCGGACTGGAGCGCGGTCTATCTGCGGGGCACGCTGGAGGCCGGGCCGGGGATGGCCGCCGCGGGCTTCGCCGCCTTCTCCCTGGCTATGGCCCTCGGTCGGCTGAGCGGAGACTACTTCATAGAGCGTTTCGGGGCCGTGACCATACTCCGGACGGGGGGGCTGCTCGCGGCCTCCGGGCTCGGGCTCTCGCTGCTGGCCGGGGGACCGTACCTGGCGCTCGTGGGCTTCGTGCTGGTCGGGGCGGGGCTGAGCACGCTCTTCCCCATCGTGCTCAGCACTGCCTCCCGAGCCCCCGGCATGACCCCCGGCGCGGCCATCGCCTCGATGGCGACCACCGGCTACTTCGGCTTCCTCATTGGGCCGCCCGTGATCGGGTTCGCCGCCGAGCTCGTGACCCTGCGCGGCGCGCTCGCCCTCGTGGTGGTCCTGGCCGCCGCGATAGCGCTCCTCGCCCGGAGCGCCGACCCGCGAAAAAAGCTGTGAAGCCGCTCGGCAGACCCGCCCCGTCCGCAGCTCCCGAGGTGCGAGCGGGGTGTGCGGCAGAGCTTGCGCCGTAGCGTACGCTAGCGCGGGCTAACTTATACCCTGTCTGGGTGTCCCACGACCATCCAATGAAAGCCGGTAGACCATGAACCTACGTCTCCTCGTGCTCGCGCTGGGGACCTTCGCCGTTGGGACGGGGAGCTTCGTCTTTGCGGGGCTTCTGGAAGGTGTGGCGGAGGATCTCGGGGTCTCGGTGGGCGCTGCGGGGCACCTGATCACGATCTTCGCCGTGACCTACGCGGTGACCTCTCCGGTGCTCGTGACGCTCACGGGCTCGGTGGCCCGCAGACGGCTCCTGATGGCGGCCCTGGTGCTCTTCGCGGCCGCGAGCCTCGCGGCGGCCGTCGCCCCGACGTTTGGGCTCCTGCTCCTCTGCCGGGTCGCCGCCGCATGCGGGGCCGCGGTCTACACTCCGACGGCGGCGGCCGTCGCCTCCAGCCTGGCGGATCCGGCCGAGCGGGGTAAGGCGCTCTCGGTCGTCACCGGCGGGTTCACCATCGCTTTCGTGGTCGGCATACCGCTGGGCTCGCTCGTGGGTACCTACTCGAGCTGGCGCATGACCTTCGTGCTCGTGGGCGTCCTCGGCCTTGCCGCCGTGATCGGGGTGCGGGCTCTCCTGCCGGACGTTGCGAACCCGCCGCCCGTCGGGCTCCGGGAGAGACTAGGGGTCCTGCGGCAGCCCGCCGTGCTCGCCGCTCTGCTCCTGACCGCCCTCGCGCTCATGGGGGCCTTCGTGGTCTTTACCTACATAAGCCCGCTCCTCACGGAGGTGACGGGCTTCGGCGGCGGAGGCGTGAGCCTGCTGCTCCTGCTCTTCGGGCTCGCGGCGGTGGCCGGCAACAACCTCGGGGGCTACGGCGCGGACCACGCGGGCTACCGGAGGGTCGCGGCGGCCTTTCTCGCCGTGCTGGCGCTCTCCCTGCTGGCCTTCTCCTTTCTCGTGGCCGGCGCGGGGACGGGTGCGGCCCTGGTCGGGCTGTTCCCGGCGCTCGCCGCGTGGGGCGCGGCCGGGTTCGCCTTCAACCCCCTTCAGCAGTACCGGGTCATACAGCTAGCCCCTGCCACGGCGAACGTCGCCCTCTCGTTGAACGCGTCCGCGATCTACCTCGGACAGGGCCTCGGCGCGGGGCTCGGGGCCCTGGTGCTGGGCTACGGGTCTCTCGCGGCGCTGGGATGGGTCGGAGCCCTGTGCGTGGCGTCGGCGCTCGTGGCGCTCTTCTTACTAGTAGAGCCCGGAAAGCCCGGCCCCCGGCACGAGGGCTAGCGGGCGGCTACTTCCTCCACTCGGGGGAGACGGCGACCTCGGCCTCCGCGGGCACCTTCTTGAGGAGGACGGCTCCCGCCCGGACCATGGCCTCCCGCGTCTTCTCCGCGACCTCTTCCGCGAGGTCCTCGCGGCACTCTATGACGAACTCATCGTGGATGGAGTTTATGAGGCGGGCATCGAGGTCCCGTAGCTCGTGGCGGATGTAGATCAGGGCCAGCTTCGCGATGTCGGCGCTGGCCCCTTGAACGGGATAGTTCATCGCCTCGCGCCGGAGGGCGCCCCTGCCCTTGCGGTCGAGCCCGGAGGTGTCCCCGAACTTCCTGACCCTCCCAGAGAGCGTCCTCAGGGTTCCCTTCTCCACGGCCTTGTTCGCCGTCTCCTGCAGGTACCGCTGTACGCCGGGATAGCTGGCGAAGTAGCCGTCTATGAGTGTCTTTGCCCGGTCCTCGTCGGTGCCGAGCTGCGCGGAGAGGCTCCTGGCTCCGCGGCCGTAGGCGAGGCCGAAGTTGATCCTCTTGGCCGCCGAGCGCTGCTCGCTGGTGACCTCGTCCTTCTCCACCTCGAACATGGTCGCCGCCGTGACCCGGTGCAGGTCCTCTCCGTTCTGGAACGCCGCGACGAATCCGGGGTCCTGTGAGACTTCGGCCAGGATGCGAAGCTCTATCTGGGAGTAGTCGGCGATCACGAGGGTGTTGCCTTCCCCCGCAACAAAGCAGCTCCGGAACTCGTCCTCGTTGGGTATCTGCTGGATGTTCGGGTTGGTGCAGGAGAGCCTCCCGGTAGGTACCCGGCATTGCAGGAAGTTCGCGTGGATGCGGCCCGTCTGCGGGTCTATGTAGTCGGCGTAGGTCTCGAGGTAGGTGCCGAGCTTCTTCTGGAGCTCCCGGTACTCCAGCAGGAGCTTCGCCGCCGGGTGGTCCACCTTAAGGAGCGTCCAGACCTTGGTGTCCGGCAGCTCCACGCCCAGGGAGCGGAAGGCGTCCGAGATCTGCTGCGGGCTGTTCAGGTTCAGCCGCGGCCCCAGGCCCTCCAGCGGCAGCATCCCCTCGGGCTCGGGGAACTCGGCGTCGAGCTTCAAGGCAGCCTCGTCCCGCCGCACCCGGACGGTATTCTCCAGCTCCCGCCACCGCTCGACGTCGAGCTTCACGCCCGCAAGCTCCATCTCGGCTATCGCGGGCACGGCCCTGAACTCTATCCGGGAGACGGTCCCGAGGTGCTCGGCCTCTATCTCCCTCTGAAGCTCCTCCCGGAGCGGCAGGAGTATCGCGGCGTCCCGGGCCGCGTACCGGAGCTGCTCCTCGGAGAGCCTCCCGGACCAGTCCTCCCGCTGCGCCGTCTTGTCCAGGATCTCTTCCAGGTGCCGCCCGGCCACGGCCTCCAGAGCGTACGAAGGCCCCTGGTCTCCGCCCCCGAGGAGCTGCGCGGCGAGCATGGTGTCGAAGATGGGGGAGAGCCGGATGCCGTGCTCGGCGAAGAGAAACGCGTAATCGAATTTCGAGTTGTGGAGAGCTTTCACCGGCCCGTCCTCCAGCACCTCCTTCAGGGGCGAGAGGTCCGGCGTCTCGAAGACGTCCACGATGAAGGTCTGCTCCGGTGTGGCGAGCTGCAGGAGCCGGATGCGGCCGTGGCGGGGAGAGAGGCCCGTGGTCTCCGTGTCGAGGCCGATGGTCTCGGCCTTCGACAGCTTCTCCGCAACGCCGCCGAGCTCTGCGGCGGTCGATACGAGGACGTAGCTTCGAGCTTGCTTTTCCACGCGGAGATTCTAGCAGGGCGTGGTGGGACGTCTGTAATAACCGGGGCTCACCGCGGTGCCGTGCGTGGGGTAAACTTCTATGGTATGGGAAACGCTTTCAAGATAGGACGGGCCTCCGGCATAGATATAAAGGTCCACTGGGCCTTCTTCCTGCTCCCGGCCGTGGTGGCGTTTATCGCGTATCAGGCCACGGGCAGCGCGATCAGCGCCCTTATCTCCATCGGCTTCATAATGGGGCTCTTCGTCTTTGTCGTGCTGCACGAGTTCGGCCACTCGGTCGCTGCCCAGAGGCTCGGCATCGAGGTGCAGGACATAACGCTCCTCCCGATAGGCGGCGTCGCTCGCATGAAGACCATCCCCGAGAAGCCCTCGGACGAGATCAAGATAGCCGTCGCTGGACCGCTGGTGAACGTGGTGCTGGCCCCGGTGCTCTTCGCCGCGGCCTACCTGCTCGGTGCGGAGCTCTTCACGCTGGCGAACCCGCTGCTCGGGCAGGTGGACTCCTTCGGGCAGGTCCTCGCCTACCTGGGCTTCCTGAACGTGGTGCTCGCGGTCTTCAACATGATACCGGCCTTCCCGATGGACGGCGGCCGGGTCCTGCGGGGTCTGCTTGCCTCCAGGTTCGGGGCCGTCAAGGCCACGGACATCTCCTCGACCATCGGGCAGGTCTTCGCGGTCGGGGCGTTCCTCTTCGGCGTCTTCTACGTGCTGCCGTTCTTGATCCTGATCTCGGTCTTCGTCTTTTTCGGGGCTTCGGGGGAGGCGCAGATGGTCCGCCAGCGCGAGACGATGCGGGGCCTCACGGTCTCGGACGTGATGGGCACCAAGCGCCGCACGGAGACGCTCTCGCCGTACAACAATTTCGGCCAGGTCCTCGACGCCGTGCTCCACGGCTACCAGGCCGACTTCCCCGTGGTCGAGGAGGACGGCCGCCTGGTCGGCATTATTACGCGCAGCGAGATCATGTCCGCCGCCCGCTCCCAGGACAGGTTCCTCAACGTCCGGGAGCTGATGAAGACGGACTTCCCGACCGTCTCCCCGGACGCGGACCTCTTCAAGGACGGCCAGCGCCTGCTGCAGGAGAGCGGGCTGCGGGCGCTGCCGGTGATAGTGGACGGCGAGCTCGCCGGCATGCTGACGACCGACGACGTCTCTCAGGC
>JACCZN010000193.1 GCA_013695915.1 Rubrobacter sp. | reverse complement strand
CCGGTTGCGAACCTCGCGATCCGGGACGAAGCACCCCCCGAACGCCAGGGAGCGGCCTTCGGCTTCGGGGCGTCCTCGGTCTCGACCGCCCACGCCATCGGCCCCCTCGGCGCGGGCCTGCTCGCCGCCGCGATCGGCTTCGGGTTCCCGTTCCTGGTCCCCGGCGTGCTGCTGGTCGGGGTGGCGGCTATCCTGTGGTTCACCATGAGCGGCGGCCCGGTCAAGGGCTCGAAACCCGTCCATCATCCCCTGCCCCCGCACAAGTAGCGGGGCCGCGCTCCGAGAGAGCTTCCCCCTACTGGGCCAGGGCGCAGCCGTCCTTGCGGGGGTCGCTGCCGCAGGCCCGGACGCCGCCGTCCTCTATCCGGATGAGCTGGGCGCCGCCGACCGGCACCTCGTAGTCCGCGCCGCGCTGTACCTCGTGGCCCATCTCCCGGAGCTTCTCCAGCTCCTCCGCGGACACCCGGCCCTCGACGAGCAGGCGGCCGTCGTCGGTGTGGAAGTGGCGGGGGTGGTCCACGGCCTGCTGGGGGTTCATGCCGTAGTCTATGAGGCTCGCGAGGAGCTGGGCGTGTCCCTGGGGCTGCATCGGACCTCCCATGACGCCGAACGTGGCCCACAGCCCGCCGTCGAGGGTCGCGAGGCCGGGGATGATGGTGTGGAGCGGCCGCTTACCGGGGGCGAGGGCGTTGGGGTGGCCCTCGGTGAGCCGGAAGGAGTGGCCCCGGTTCTGGAGACAGACGCCGGTCCCGTCGGCCACGACGCCGCTCCCGAAGCCCATGTAGAGGCTGTTTATGAACGAGCAGCCGTTACCCCAGCGGTCCACGGCGCAGAGGTAGGTCGTGTCGTCGCCGAGCCTGCCGGAGGCGGGGGGCTTGCCGGCGCGGGAAGGTGAGACCTGGGCCCGCAGCCCGGCGGCGTACTCCCTGGAGAGCAGGGTCTCCGTGGGGACCTCCACGAAGTCCGGGTCCCCGACCTTCGTGTGGAGGTCGGCGTAGGCGAGCTTCTTGGCCTCGGCCTCCAGGTGTATGCGCTCCGCGCTCGCGGCTGGTAACGCGGAGAGCTCGAACCCCTCCAGCACGTTCAGCATCTGGAGCGCCGCGATGCCCTGCCCCGGAGGCGGCATCTCGTGTACCCTCACGCCCCGGTAGTCCGTGGAGATAGGCTCCACGCGCAGCGACGCCTCGTGCCGGGCGAGATCCTCCTCGTCGAGGAGCCCGCCCGCCTTGCGCGCGGCGGCGGCCATCCGGCCCGAGACCTCACCGTTGTAGAAGGCATCGGCGCCGTCCTCCGCGACCGCGGCCAGGGTGCCCGCGAGGTCCGGCTGGCGGAACAACTCGCCGGGCTTCGGCGCCCGGCCCGCGGGCAGGAACGTCGCGGTAGCGGCGGCGTTGCGGCCGAGCAGGTCCTCAGCGGCCTTCCAGTGGCGGGCCACGACCTCGGAGACCGGGTAGCCCCCGGCGGCGAGCCGGTGGGCGGGCTCCAGGAGCTCTCCCAGGGAGAGCACGCCGAAGTCCGCCGCGGCGTCCTCCCACAGCCGGACCGCGCCGGGCACCGTGACCGCCGCGCCGCCGCGCTCCGGCACCGAGTCGTGACCCAGGTCCCGGAGCTTCTCTATAGTAGCTTCCCCTGGAGACCGGCCGGAGCCGTCCATCCCCCACACGGCACCGGTCTCCGCCTCGTAGTAGAGCAGGAACGCGTCGCCCCCCATGCCGGTCGCCATCGGGGCCACCACGGCCATCACGGCGGCCATGGCGACGCAGGCGTCGGCGGCGGTGCCCCCGGCGTCCAGCACCTGTATACCGGCCCGGGCCGCCTGCGGGTGCTCGCAGGCCACGGCCCCCTCCACCCCATAGACCGTGGAGCGCCCTCCGGCGTCCGGTCGAGAGTACTCGTACAAGGCTTCCTCCCTGCCGTCGGTTCCGCTACGCACCGCGCAGTCTAGCGGTTATACCGCCGCCGGTCTCTCCGGAGGGGGCGCCGCGTGTAAGCCGGGCGGGCATGGGCTAGGATGTCCGCCATGGAAACAGAGAGGACGTTCGACGTAGATACCATGCTCGGTCTGCCGAGGCTCTCCGGGCTCGCGCTCTCTCCGGACGGCGGCAGGCTCGTCGTCTCCGGGGCGCGGCCGGACGAGGAGGGCACGAAGTTCACCGCCGCGCTGTACGAGGTAGACCTCGAAGGGAACGCGGCTCCCCGGCGCCTGACCCGCTCGGCGGCCGGAGAGTCCGGGGCGGCGTTCCTGCCGGACGGCTCGCTCCTGTTTACCTCCTCGCGTCCTGCGCCGGATGCCGGGCCGGAGGAAGAGCCCCGCAAGGACCGGGCCGCCCTGTGGCAGATGCCCGCCGCCGGTGGCGAGGCCCGCCTGCTGGCCGGTCCGCCCGGAGGCGTGGACCGGGCCGCGGCCGCCCGGGAGAGCGGGGCCGTGGTCTTCGCCGCCGGATCCCACCCGGAGACCGGCGGCTGGGACGAGGACGCCGACAAGGAGAAGGCCCGCAAGGACGCCGGGGTCGGGGCGCAGCTCTTCGAGGAGTACCCGATCCGGCTCTGGGACCGCTACCTCGGCCCCCGCGAGCGACACCTCTACCTGGCACCGGAGACGGGCGATGACCCGGAGGCAGCAGAGGCCACCGATCTCACCCCCGCGCCGGGACGGTCGCTGGACATGGCCTCCTTCGACCTCACCCCGGACGGCGCGACCGTGGTGCTCAGCCGCCGCCGGGAGCACGAGGACCCTCGGGACCTCGTCTTCGAGCTCGCCGTCCTGGACGTGGCCTCGGGAGGAGAGCGCGCGCTCACCGCGGACGACGCCTGGTACACCTCGCCCGCCTGCAGCCCCGACGGCCGGAGCGCGGCGGTGGTCCGGGCCGGTAAGTCCACACTGGAAGGTGTCGCCGACAAGACCCTGTGGCTCGTGGACCTCGGAACCGGAGAGGGCCGCGACCTCCTCCCGGGCTTCGACCTCTGGCCGGAGGCCCCGGTCTTCTCCCCCGACGGCCGCGCGGTCTTCTTCACGGCGGACGAGGGAGGGCACGCCCCCGCATTCCGGGTGGAGCTCGACGGCGGCGCCGTAACGCGCCTGACCTCCGGCGGGGCCTTCACCGACCTGTGTCCTTCGCCGGACGGAGCCTATGTCTACGCGCTGCGCGCGACGATATCCGAGCCGCCGCACCCCGTCGCGCTGGAGAGCACGGGCCCGGATCAGGAGCCCCGGCCTCTGCCGGGCTTCGGGGCGGCCGAGCCGCCGGTACGGGTCGAGCGGGTCACCGCGGAGGCCCCCGACGGGACGCCGGTCGGCTCGTGGCTCGTGCTGCCGGAGGCTGCGTCGGCCGCCCACCCGGCACCGCTCGCAACGCTCATCCACGGCGGCCCGATCAACTCCTGGAACGGCTGGCACTGGCGCTGGAACCCGCACGTGTTCGCCGGCGCCGGATGGGCCGTCCTCCTGCCGGACCCCGCGCTCTCGACCGGCTACGGTCTGGACTTCCTCCAGCGCGGCTGGGGCCGCTGGGGCGACGTGGTCTACGGGGACCTCATGGCCGCCGTAGACGCCGCCGTGGAGCGCGAGGACGTGGACGACGGGCGCACCGCCGCCCTCGGCGGCTCCTTCGGTGGCTACATGGCGAACTGGATCGCGGGCCACACCGACCGCTTCGACGCGCTGGTCCCGCACGCGAGCCTCTGGTCCCTGGAGTCCTTCCACGGCACCACCGACCTCGGGGTCTGGTGGGAGCGGGAGTTCGGCGACCCTTACAAGGACGCCGCCCGCTACCGGGAGCACAGCCCGCACCGTCACGTAGCCAACATAAGGACGCCGATGCTCGTGATCCACGGTGAGCTCGACTACCGCGTGCCCATCGGCGAGGCCCTCACCCTGTGGACCGACCTCAAACGCCACGGCGTAGAAGCGAAGTTCCTCTACTACCCCGACGAGAACCACTGGATCGTCAAGCCCAACAACGCCCGCCTCTGGTACCAGACCGTCCTCGACTTCATAGACCACCACGCCCGGGACAGAGAGTGGCAGAGACCCGAGCTACTGTAGCCCGGCGACCCGCCCCGGAGAAATACGACGCCCGGCGAGAGACGACACCCGGAGACGAGCCTCGAAAGGGTCCGTAACAGCTCCGGGTCGCGTCACCCCTCGCGAGACCCGGAAAACCCGGCAAAGCCGGGCTCGCGGCAGGCGGGATTGGCGATGATCTTCAAGCTGGTGGAGGCCGCTGAGGGGAGGTGGAGGAAGCTAACCGGCGCTCATCTGGTGGCGTTGGTTAGAGCAGGAGCAGAGTTCAGGAAC
>JACCZN010000176.1 GCA_013695915.1 Rubrobacter sp. | reverse complement strand
CTGGGGCAGGACCAGGTAGCGGGCGTCCGCCGTGCTGTCGTGCACGGCGACCCGGACCCCGTCGCCGAGCTCCAGGCCGAACTCCCGGAGGACCTCCCGCGGCTCGTTGACCGCCCGCGCGCGGTACTCCCGGCTCTTGTACCAGTCCGGGGGGCGGCCCAGGATCGCGCGCGGGTAACAGGAGCAGAGGGTACACACGAGCAGGTTGTGGGTCTCGTCCGTGTTCTCCACGGCGATGAACTCCACCGGCCCGGAGGCGTCTATCCCGAGCTCCAGCGCCGCCGCCTTCGCGTCCCGGAGGAGGAGGTTCTTGAAGTCCGGATCCACCCACGCCCGGGCCACCAGACGCGCCCCGTCCTCCGGCGAGCGGGACTCCATGAAGTCGAGCTGGCGCCGGACCTCCTCCCGTGTCAGCACCCCTCTCTCCACTAACAACTCTTCTATGGCCCGGATGCGGGCCGCGTAGGGGCTGCTCTCCGCCGGAGCCTCGCGCGGGTGGTCGTGGTGGTCGCTCATCTGCTCTCTCCCCCGTCGGGCGTCCGTAGCCAGTGCTCGTAGATGTCCATGAACAGCACGTCTTCTTCGGAGCCTCTGTAACTGTTCCAGAGGTCCCTCTGGCGGAAGCCGACCCTGTAGAGCGGCTGCTCCGGCTCCCCCGAGCCCCCGTAGGCGAGCGACTCCGGGTTCGGGAACGCGCCGAGGTCCCTCTCTATCCAGCCCCTCTTGCCCCTGACGTACTCCGGCGTGCGGATGTGACCGGGACGAGACTCGGCGAGCACCGCGACGGTGTCGCCCGAGGCGTACCTGGCGGCCACCGCTAGCCCCAGCGCTCCGCGAGCTCTGCGGCCCGGGCGTCGATCTCCTGCCGCGAGAGGATGCCTTTCTCTACCAGCAGCAGCTCGGTCGCGGCGGTCCAGCGCTCGTAGTAGCCGAGGCTCTCGTAGCGCTCCGGCCCGAGGCTCTCTATGGCCCGGCGTAGCTGGTCCGTGGTCTTTATGCCCCTCCGGTCCAGGGCGACGGTCACGGCGTCCGCCAGCTTCTCCCAGTCCTCGGCTTCATGCTCGCTCCTGTCCACGGCGCCCGCACCCAGTGAGCCGCCGAGATCGTGAACCCCCGCCATAAGCACCCTCCCGTCTCAGAGAAACCCTACGCACCGCAGGGAATCCTACGAGGATGCCCTTTCTAGGTCAACCTGCGCGGGCGTCCGGGGAGGCTAGTCCGAGTAGCCTACCTTGAGTACCTCGGCCATCGGGGGGCGCTCCACGAGCTCCTCGACGTACTCCTGCAGCTCTAGGCCGTCGGGGGTGGCGACCGCGTGGCGGTAGTCGCTGAACTGGAAGAGCGTGTCGGGCAGGCGCGGGTCGCGGAGCTGGTGGAGGCGCCCGTCCTGGCGCAGGCGGCGGGCGACGGCGCGGAGCACGGCGTAGGACATGCGCGAGAGGTCCCGCAGGGGCTGGTGGCGGTTCTGGCGCTCCCCGAGGTCCACCTGGGCCATCGCGCCGAGCCCGACGCGCTGGAGCACGTCGATCATGATGCCGGTCTCCACGGCGTAGCCCGTCAGGAACGGTATGGAGTTGAAGAGCTCCCGGTCGGCCACGAACTCCCCGGCCAGGGGCTGCACGAAGCCGGTGAGCTCCGGGTAGAACAGGTTGAAGAGCGGCTTGGTGGAGAGCTCCGTGACACGGCCGCCGCCGTCCGGCTCCACGATCTCGGCGCTCTTGAACGGCCGGCGGTAGGCGGCCTTTACGTAGCGGACCTGGGGCACGGAGAGGATGGGCCCCAGGGTCCCGTAGACGAGCTGCGGCTCGAAGTCCCGGGTGTCGGTGTCGGCGAACATCACGAGGTCGCCGTGGGCCACGGAGAGGGAGCGCCACATGGCGTCGCCCTTCCCGTGTGCGCCGCCGTAGCGGGACATCAGCTCGTTCTCGGAGTAGACCTCCGAGCCGTGACGGGCGGCGACCTCCGCCGTGCCGTCGGAGGAGTCGGCGTCCACGGTGACGATCTGGTCCACCAGCGGGCTCCGAGGGCCGGAGCGCTCGTTGACGCCGTGGACCTCGTCGAGGATGCCGCCTATGGTGCCGGCGACGTCCCGACCCGGCAGCACGAGGCTGACCGTGAGCCCGAGCTCCCGCTTGCGCCGCGCGAGCGCCCCGAGGTCGGAGAACTGACCGTGCTCGTAGGAGCGGTGCCGGAACCACTCCGCGGCGTCCGTGGTCTCTATGTCCCTCTCGTTCTCTCTCATGGTTCTTGGAGTCTTCCCCGTAACGCCTCGGCCAAACCTCTCTCCACGGAGCACGCGCCGCGCCCACTGCGGACACGCCTCCGGCAGCGCGCGGTTTATACCACGGGCGCGGCTGGGGCGGGAGTGCGGCTCCGGGATGGTAGAATCCCGTGCCCCGTTCAGAAAAAGGTTTGGTAACGCTGCCCGGAAGCGAGAGACTCTAGATGCGAATAGTCCTGACCAACGACGATGGAATAGATGCCCCGGGGCTCGTAGCGGCCCGCGAGGCGCTGGAGCAGGTCGGGGAGGTGCTGACCATGGCCCCCGACCGCAACCGCTCCGGGGTGGGGCGCAGCATCACCTTCGGGGAGCGGCTCCGCGTGGAGGAGCGCGCGATGGCCGACGGCGTCCTCGGTTACGCCTGTAGCGGGACGCCCGTGGACTGCGTGCGGCTGGTCTCCCTGGGACTGATGGACTTCGAGCCGGATATCGTGGTCTCTGGGGTGAACCACGGCGAGAACCTCGGGGACGACATCACCTACTCCGGCACGGTCGCCGCGGCCTTCGAGGGCATCGTGGTCGGGGTGCCCGGCATAGCGGTCTCCCTGAGCATCCAGCGCCCCTGGCACGACGGGACGGATATCGAGCTCCACTTCGGGCCGGTTGCCCGGTTCGCCGCCCGGCTGGCGAAGGTGGCTCTCAAGGGCCTGCCGCCGGGCCGCATCCTGAGCGTGAATGCCCCGAACCTCCCGGAGGAGAGCCTGAACGGAGCCCGGGTAACGAAGCTCGGCCGCAGGCTCTACACCGACGAGCTGGTGGAGATAAACGAGGGCGAGGGGCTGGTGAGCTACGACATCTACAACAACCCCCCGCACCACCACCGCGAGGAGGGGACGGACTTCGCGGCCATAGAGAACGCCGAGATCAGCGTTACCCCCGTCCACCTCGAGCTGACGGACACCGCCGCCATAGAGGAGCTCGGCACCTGGAACGTGAACGCGCTGCTCTCCGGGGAGACGGCCTCTGGCGAAGCATCGGGCTCCCGGTAGCATGACCCTGAGGGTCGTGCTCTTCGACTTCGACGGCACCCTGGTGGACACGACGGAGTTGATCTACCAGTCCATGCGCCACGCTACCCGGAGCGTGCTCGGCCGGGAGCTCTCGCGCGAGACCCTGCTGGCGGGCGTCGGACGTCCCCTGCCGCAGCAGATGGAGGTGCTCGACGCCGAACACGCCGAGGAGTTGCTAGAGACCTACCGGCACCACAACGAGAAGCACCACAACGACTTTATAAAGGAGTTCCCCGGCGTAGAGAAGACGCTCGCCCGCCTGCAACACGCGGGGCTAGAGGTCGGGGTCGTAACCTCCAAGCGCCGCCCCTCCGTCCGGATGGCCCTGGACTCGTTCCCCGGCCTCGGCGAGGTGACGGACCGCTTCGTAACTATGGAGGACACCACCGAGCACAAGCCTCACCCGGAACCGCTCCTCGCGGGTCTCCGCAGGCTCGGCGGCGTCTCCCCGGAAGAGGCCGCCTACGTCGGCGACTCCCCGTACGACATAGAGGCCGCCAGGGCCGCTGGCGTCGTGAGCGTCGGCGTAAGCTGGGGCGCGTTCCCGGAGGACGCCCTGCGCGCCGCCGGGCCCGACTACCTGGTCCCGGACCTCGACGCCGCTGCGGACATCCTGCTGGAGCTGGCGGCGGATCAGGGCGGCGGAACCTCCTAGTCGGTACTTTGTTGAACGGAGCTAACCGTGCTCTAATAGTGGCGGAGGTGTAACACAATGAGCAAACGTCTGCCTTGCCCACCGGCTCCGGGTCCACTCGAAGATTACGCGGCTCGATTCGATG
>JACCZN010000173.1 GCA_013695915.1 Rubrobacter sp. | reverse complement strand
ACGCCGCTGGGGGTGGCGGAGATCTCCCGCCGCCAGCGGATACCGGAGAGGTTCCTGGAGCAGCTCCTCGGTGAGCTCCGGCGCGCGGACATACTGGAGAGCCACCGGGGGGCGCGCGGCGGCTACTGCTTCGCGATGCCTAAAGAGGAGATCACCGTGCTCGACGTCGTGGAGCTCCTCGACGGCGAGGTCCGTCCGGCCCGGTGCTCCGCCGGGGGCGTCTGCTACATAGCCGACGCGCCGCTCTGCGCCACCAGCCAAGTCTGGGACGAGGCCCGCGTGGCCCTCGAAGAGGTCTTCGGCCGGTACACCATTGCAGAGCTCGCCGAGGCCGAGCGCAAGAGCCGCGAGGCCCGCGCCGAGCACGAGGCCGCCGCTGCAACCTCCAGCAACTAGCTCCGGACAGAAGACCACCCTGGAGCAGCTCCAGGCTCACCTCCACGGCCGCACGGGCATCTCGGAGACTCGCGTGGAGCTGCCGGGGAAGGGGTGCAGGATCACACACCCCTCGGCCGCGGACGAGCTCATAGACGAAGCGGAGTTCGACCGGGACGAGCGACTGCCCTACTGGGCCGAGCTCTGGCCGAGCGCCATCGCCCTGGCGCGCTACCTCTCCGGCAGGGACCTCTCCGGCCGCCGGGCGATAGAGCTCGGTTGTGGTGTCGGCCTCCCGTCCGTCGCCGCCCTCTCCCGGGGAGCCCGGGTCCTCGCCACGGACTACTACGCCGAAGCCCTGGACTTCACCCTCTACAACGCCCGGGCCAACACCCAACATGAACCCGAGCTACAGACTTCGCTCCTGGACTGGCGCTCGCCGCGCACCGGGGAGTTCGGGACCTTTGACCTGGTACTCGCGGCCGATGTCCTCTACGAGAGGCGCAACGTGGAGCTCCTCTCCTGGCTCGTTGGAGACCTCCTGGCACCGGGCGGGGAGCTGGCCGTGGCGGACCCGGGGCGGAAGGAGGCCGCGATGTTCCTCGAAACGCTCGGCGAGCAGGGGTTCGAGGCATCTGCCGAGACTATGACCGTCAACCACAAGGATAGTTACGTGTGGGTCTGGGTCCACCGGCTCCGGCGGGCTGGAGGGCAAGCGCCAAGGGACGGTGCGCCGCTGCTATACTCATCCTCGTAGTGCTTCCAGACTCGCTAAATCAGACGCAGCGGGACGCCGTAACGCACGTAGAGGGTCCTCTCCTCATACTTGCGGGAGCGGGCAGTGGCAAGACGCGGGTGCTGACGCACCGGGTCGCTCACCTGTTGCAGGAAGGGTTCGCGAGACCGGAGGAGGTCCTGGCGATAACCTTCACCAACAAGGCCGCCGCGGAGATGAAGGAGCGGGTCGCGCTCCTGGTCGGGCCGGACTCCAGGAAGATATGGGTCTCGACCTTCCACGCCTTCTGCACCCGAATTTTGCGGGCCCACGCGGAGAAGCTCGGGTACAAGCGGGAGTTCACCATCTACGACGGCGCGGACCAGGCCCGGCTCGTGAAGCGGTGCATCATAGAGCTCGGCAAGGACCCCAAGAGGTTCAACCCCCGGTCTTTCCAGGCTCAGATCAGCACCGCCAAGAACGCCCTCATGGACGCCGACGACTACGTCCGCCGGACCGAGGGCTACATAGCGGAGAACGTAGCCGAGGTCTACGAGCTCTACCAGAAGCGGCTCTACGAGAACAACGCGATGGACTTCGACGACCTGATCATGCAGACGGTATCTCTCTTCGAGGTCTTCCCCGAGGTGCGCGAGCGCTACCAAGCCCGCTTCAAGTACATCCACGTCGACGAGTACCAGGACACCAACCACTCCCAGTACCGGCTCGTGAACCTGCTAGCCGCCGAACACCGGAACCTGTGCGTAGTGGGTGACGATGACCAGTGCCTCGTGGCGGGTACGCAGGTAACCATGGCCGACGGCAGCCAGAGAGCCATCGAGGAGATCCGCCCCGGCGACGAGGTGAGGTCGGGCTACGGGAGTGGAGAGTTTCGCGGTGCCCGGGTATCCCGAGTCTATGAGTGGCACGGGCGGCGGGAGGGAGTCGAGATCACCACGGAGACCGGGCGCCGGATCGTCAGCACTCCGGAGCATACGCATTTCGCCGGTTACCGCCTGGGGCTCTCGCCGCAGCTTTACTTCACCTACCTGATGCGCCGGGAGGGCGTCGGGTTCCGTCTGGGTACCACCCAGGTATATACACGCGGGCAGAGAAAGCCGCTGGTCGGCCTGGCCCAGCGCCTGCTCCATGAGCACGGCGATGAACTGTGGGTAATCTCGACGCACCGATCTGAGAACGAGGCGCGGGCGGAAGAGTGCATCCTCTCTCTCCGATACCAGATACCGACCCTGCCCTTCGTGCCCAGGAAGAGTCCTGCGCTTTCAGAGAGTCAGCCGTCCGGGCTGGTTCACGATCCGGAGTACATCTCCCGGGTCTTTGAGTCCTTCGATACAGAGACCAGCGCGCAACGTCTCATCAGCGACCGGGGGCTCTCGCCGGATCACCCGCACTACCGCCCGAGGTCTCGGGACTCGAACCGGCGGAACGTGGTCGTCACGCTCTGTGGCGACCGCCGGGGGCGGACCCCGATGCACCGCATCTCCGTCGTGGGCAACGACCCCGGTGGCAGAGCCGCTCTCGAAGGCGCAGGGCTTTCGGTTCGCCCGGTGAAAACCGGCTCGGAGAGCTGGCGTCACGAGACGGCGAACAAGAGCTACGGGCGTTTGCAGGAGACGGTGGAGGTTATCGGCCGCCAGTTCGAGCGCGCAAACGTGGTCCGCACCGCCCGCCTGGGGCGTAGCAGAGACCCCGGCGCGCGGGAGAGCAACTCGCTACCGTTCACGCTCGCTGCCTCGGTCATGCCGGGTATGTCGATGTTCGACGAGGAGGGTGGCTACGACACCGTTACATCCGTGGAGCGCGTGCTCATAGAAGACCCGGTGTACGACATAGACGTCGAAGGCACGCACAACTTCATCGCCGGGGGTCTCGTAACCCACAACTCCGTCTACTCTTGGCGCGGGGCGGACATCAGGAACATCCTGGACTTCGAGCGGGATTACCCGGAGGCGCGGGTGGTCAAGCTGGAGCAGAACTACCGCTCGACGCAGACCATACTCCGGGCGGCGAACGCGGTGGTGGCGAACAACGCCTCGCGCAAGGCGAAGGAGCTGTGGACCGCGGGCGTCGAGGGGGACCGCATCCGGCTCTTCACCGCCTCCGACGAGTACGCGGAGGCGCGGTTCGTGGTCTCGGAGATAGAGCGGCTCGCCGGGGATGGCGCGTCCCGCTCGGAGGTCGCAGTCTTCTACCGGACCAACGCCCAGAGCCGGGCGCTGGAGGACGTGCTGGTGCGCGAGGGCGTGCCGTACCAGATCGTCGGCGGCGTAAAGTTCTACGAGCGGGCGGAGGTCAAGGACGCCGTGGCGTACCTCTCCGTGATCTCCAACCCGGACGACTCGGCCTCGCTGGAGCGGGTCATCAACACGCCCAAGCGGGGGCTCGGCGCGACCTCCGTCGGCCGCCTGCAGGAGTACGCCCGGCAGCACGGCGTCTCGCTCTACGAGGCGCTCGGCGAGGCGGAGGAGGTAGACGTCACTGGCGCCGCCCGGAGGTCCTGCGGGAAGCTCCGGGCCCTCTTCGAGGGGTGGCGAGTAGCGGCAGAGGAGGTGCGGCCCGCCGAGCTCATAGGGGCCGTCCTCGACGAGTCCGGTTACCGCAAGGAGCTCGAGGCCGATGGGACGGTAGAGGCCGAGTCGCGCCTGGAGAACCTGGAGGAGCTCGTGAACGCCGCGGCGGAGTACGAGAAGGTAGAGCCGGAGCCGACGCTCGCGGGCTTCCTGCAGGAGCAGGCGCTCTACTCGGAGGCGGACAAGCTCGGCGCTGACGGAGTTGACGGCGGCAGCGTTACGCTCATGACGCTCCACAACGCAAAGGGCCTCGAGTACGGGCACGTCTTCGTGGTCGGCATGGAGGAGGGCACCTTCCCGCACGCCCGCTCCCTGGACGAGCAGAACCTCGAGGAGGAGCGGCGGCTGTGCTACGTCGCCATCACGCGGGCGATGCAGACGCTGACGCTCTCCTACGCCAGGCTCCGCTCCAACTGGGGCGGCGAGCGGGAGTACCAGATGCCCTCGCGCTTCCTCTCGGAGATACCCGAGGAGTTCAAGTCCGGCCTGGTGCCGGAGAGTGGCTCGCGGGGCACCCTCGCCGGTGCGGCGGGCAGGGGCGGGTGGGGCCGCGCGGCGCCCCCGCAGGAAGCTCGCGGTGGCGGGAACCCCGCCGGAAGTCCCGGAGGAGCCGGGGTCTCCTACGCGGTCGGCGAGAAGGTGCGCCACGCCAAGTTCGGCTTGGGAGAAGTCGTGGAGTCGGGATACGGCAAGATAGTGGTCCGCTTCGGCGCGGAGGAGAAGACGATGGTCCCGGAGATAGCGCCGCTCAGCAAGGCTTAGGGTGGGGCCTGGAGGGTAAGAAAGTTCCGGGTGGATCCGGCTACAGGGGACAGGAGGAACGAGTGGCGCACGTTTACGTTACAGGTCACAAGAACCCGGACACGGACACGATAGCCTCGGCGATAGCCTACGCCGAGTTGAAGAACCTCGTGGACCCGGACAACTTCTACGCTCCGGCCCGGCTCGGGGAGACCAACGGGCAGACCGACTGGGCGCTGGAGAAGAGCGGTGCCCGGAGCCCGAAGCGGATCAAGCACATCAAGCTCCGGGTAAAGGACGTGATGAGCAAGGAGCTCACGACCGCCAGGACGGGAGACCCCCTGCGGAACGTCGGGATCGGCATGGCCCAGAAGAACATCAGCCAGATCCCGATCGTGGACGACGGCGGGACTCTGGTCGGGCTCGTGACCGAACGGAACCTGGCGCGGATGTACATCCGGGAGTCGCGGGAGGCCTCGGGCTTTGCGGAGACGCCGGTCTCGGTGAAGTCTATCGTGGAGGTGATCGAGGGCGAGCTCCTGGCCGGCGAGGAGAAGAAGGTAGACGGCAAGCTCTGGGTGATCTCGATGAGCGTCGACTCCATGGGGCAGTCCATGGAGACCGGGGACATCGTCGTGATCGGGGACCGCACGGAGGGCCAGAAGCGGGCCATCGAGCTCGGGGCCGGGGTGCTCGTCGTTACCAACGGCTGCCGGCCCGACGAGGAGACCGTAGAGCTCGCCAGGGAGCACGGCACGAGCCTCATACTCTCGCCGCTCGACTCCTACGTGACGAGCCGGATGATACAGCTCTCCGTCTCCTGCGGCGAGGTCATGGAGGAGGACCCCCTCACGGTCGGCCCGGACGAGTTGATCACGGACATAACCGACCGGGTGATGGAGGTCCACTATCGGGCGGCCATCGCGGTGGACGAGAACAGCCTCCCGATAGGGGTCGCCACCCGGACGAACCTCCTGACCCCCGAGCCCCGCAGGGTGCTCCTGGTGGACCACGCCGAGATCGGGCAGAGCGTCGACGGCGTGGAGGAGGCCCAGGTCGTGGAGATCCTGGACCACCACCACGTCGGCGACATACAGACCCGAACCCCCATCTCCGCGACCTTCGACCCCGTGGGCTCCACGGCGACGCTCATCACCGAGCGCTACCGGGCGGCCGGTCTGAGACCGGAGCGTCCCACGGCCGGTATGCTGCTCGCGGCCATACTCTCCGACACGGTGATCCTCAACTCCCCGACCTCCACCGACCGCGACGAGGAGGCCGTGAGGTACCTGGAGGAGTACCTCGGCCTCGATGCCCGGGAGTTCGGGATGGAGATGTTCGAGGCCTCCTCGGACGTCTCGGGCCTCTCCGCGGAGGAGATAGCCGGCCGGGACGCCAAGGAGTACGAGACCTCCTCGGGGGCGAAGATGTGCATCGCCCAGGTCGAGACGGTTGGTAGCAGCCTCCTGGAGCGCAAGGAGGAGCTGGTAGAGGCGCTGGAGGACGTCCGCCAGAAGAACGGTTACCTCTCCGCGGCCCTCATGGTCACGGATATTATCAAGCAGGGGACGGACCTCCTCTGCGCCGGGGAGTGCTCCCAGATGGAGCGGGCCTTCGATACCCGCGCAAAGAACGGCACCATAAACCTGCCGGGGGTCATGAGCCGCAAGAAGCAGGTCGCCCCCAAGCTCCTCGCGGCCTTCTAGGAGCTCCCGTGGCTCGCGTTATAGACGGCAAGGCCATAGCCTCCGAGGTGCGCTCGGAGGTCGCCGGGGAGGTAAGAGAGCTCCGGGAGAGCGAGCACCGGGTCCGGCTGGACGTGGTGCTCGTGGGCGAGAACCCGGCCTCCGTGACCTACGTCCGCAACAAGGAGCGGGACTGCGCCGAGGTCGGCATCGAGTCCCGCGTACACCGCTTCCCGGAGGACGTCCCGCAGAAGGAGCTCGCCCGGCTCGTCGAGAGCCTCAACGAAGACCCGGAGGTCTCGGGCTTCTTTGTGCAGTTGCCGCTGCCCCCCGGCCTCGACGACCTCGCCCTGATCTCGGCCATAGACCCGGCGAAGGACGTGGACGGCCTCTCCCCGGCGAGCGCCGGGCGGCTCGCCGTCGGCCTGCCGAGCTTCCAGCCTTGCACGCCGCACGGCGTGATACAGCTCCTCAAGCGCAGCGGCATAGAGGTTTCGGGCAGGGAGGCGGTCGTGCTCGGCCGCTCGAACCTCGTCGGCAAGCCCATGGCGCAGCTCTTCCTGAAGGAGAACGCCACCGTAACGGTCTGCCACTCGCGGACCAGGGACCTCCCCGAGGCCGCTAGCCGCGCCGATATACTCGTCGCCGCCATAGGCCAGCGGGAGATGATCGGGGTCGAGCACGTGAAAGAGGGCGCCGTGGTGGTAGACGTCGGCATCCACCGCCGGGAAGGCCCGGACGGCGGGCTGATCGGTGACGTGAAGTACGGTGAGGTCGAGCCCCGGGCCTCCGCGATAACCCCCGTGCCGGGCGGCGTCGGCCCGATGACGCGGGCTATGCTCCTCCACAACACGCTGGCGGCTGCCCGGATGAGGGCGTAAGAGGGTAGACGCCGGGCGGGAAACGCGGGAGCTCGCGCTCTCCCTGCCGGACACCCCGAGGTGGGTCGAGACCCGGGCCATGCTGCTCGCCGGACGCTGCGAGGTCTTTCATATCGAGCAGTCCGGCCCCGCCTTCGCCGTCCGGGACGTAGAGGACGGGCTGGTCTCCGTGGCCGGACGGGTCCCGGAGGCCGCGGTCCGCGAGGCCGCTGGATGCGGGAGCGCGGTGATCTCCCCGTCGGAGGACGCTCCGCGGGTCGCCGGAGCCCTTACGGGATGGTCGCCCGTGAGGGCCGTCCTGCACCTGCCCGGCGACACCGTGCAGCCCGCGCGGGTGCCAGCGGAGGGTGTGCGACCGCTCCTCCCGGCAGAGCTAGAGTCTGCGGAAGACCTGCCGGAAGCGCTGCGGTCGGAGCTGGAGATCGGGCTTCGGCGGTCTGTCGTCGCCGCTGCCTTTGCGGGGGACCGGCCGGTCTCGTTCTGCTACGTGGCGGCGGAGACCGAGGGGCTGTGGGACCTCGCTATAGACACCCTGGCCGGTTTCCGCCGCTGGGGCTTCGCCGCCCGGTGCGCCTCCTACATGCTCCGGCAGATGGAAGGCTCCGGCAAGCGGCCGGTCTGGGGGGCGGAGGAGACCAACGCCGCCTCGCTCGGGCTGGCGGAGCGGCTCGGGTTCGTCCCGGTGGATGAGGTAGTGGTCTTCCACCCGCCGGCCGGCGGTAGCTGCTAACCCAGGACATCGCCGACAGCTACCTCGAGCTCCGGGACCGTCTTGGACGCGAGGCGTTCGCCGCGCTTTGCCCGGAGCGTCTCCCGGTACTCTCCGCTCGCCGCCCGGTGGTGGAGCTCGATGCTCTCGTCGGGCAGGTTGACGAGCCAGACTTCCGGGATGCCCGCGCGAGCGTAGAGCGGCAGCTTGACGGCGGAGTCGTACTCGGCCGAGGTCTCGGCGACCTCGACGAGGAGGAGCACGTCGCCGGGTGCGGGGTGATCGCCCGAGTAGAAGTCCTCGCGCGGCCTCAGCAGCGCCAGGTCGGGCTCCGGCTCGGAGTGTTCGTCAAGACGAACCGGGTTTTGTACGCCGACGATGGCCTTATCCGTGACCTGCCGATTAAAGAGGCTGTTGAAGCGGTTGACGCACGCGGCGTGGCGGCTGCCTACCGGCGACATCTCCAGGACCTCCCCTTCGATGAGCTCGACGCGGTCGTCCTCGTCGAGGATACCGGCCTCGGCCATCCTGTGGTACTCGTCTGCGGTAAAGAGGCGTTTTCCGACCCGTGCCGCCGCGCGGTCCTGCTCTGCAACCGTATCAGCCATAGCAACGATACTAGCATACCCGAGACCCGTGGCTCCTGGCCCGCGAGGTTCCCGGTGGGGCTGCGCTAAGATAAGCTGTGCGGGGCTGGTCCCAGACAGATGCGGAGGCTTTTCAGATGATATCCGAAGAAGAGGTGCGGCACGTGGCGGACCTCGCCCGGCTCGGGCTGACGGACGAGGAGGTAGAGCGGATGAGCGGCCAGCTAGGCGCTATCCTGGACAGCATAGAGAAGATCGGGGAGCTTGACCTCGACGAGGTGCAGCCGACGGCGAACCCGCTGAACCTGACGAACGTCCTCCGCTCCGACGAGCCTCGCAGGGAGCTCTCCCGAGAGGAGGCGCTCTCCGTAGCCCCGGAGGCGACCGAGGAGCTATTCACCGTACCGAGGATTGACTAGCGGTGCCGGCGGAGTTACAGGGTCTTACGGCCTACGAGCTGGCGGAGAGGATTCGGGGCGGCGGGGTCTCCGCCCGCGAGGCCACGGAGGCCGCGCTGGACCGCATCGAGGAGGTGGAGGACGACATAAACGCCTTTGTCACCCGGACGCCGGAGATCGCGCTGGAGAAGGCCGGTCGGATAGACGGCCGGTTGCGGAACGGGGGGTTGAACCTCTGGGAGTGCGTGCCGATGGCGGTAAAGGACGTGCTCTCGACGCGCGGGGTACGGACTACCTGCGGCTCCAGAATCCTCGAGGACTTCGAGCCCCTCTACGACGCCTCGGCGCTCGTAAACTTCGGGGAGGACCGCATCATGGTCGGCAAGACCAACTGCGACGAGTTCGCGATGGGCTCCTCCAACGAGAACTCGGCCTACGGCCCCGTCCACAACCCCTGGGACCTCGATGGCGTTCCGGGCGGCTCCTCGGGTGGCTCGGCCGCCGCGGTAGCCGCTGGAGAGGGCTGGTGGGCTCTCGGCACGGACACCGGCGGCTCGGTGCGTCAGCCCGCCGCCCTGTGCGGCATCGTCGGTCTCAAGCCGACCTACGGCCGGGTCTCGCGCTACGGCCTCATAGCTTTCGCCTCTTCCCTGGACCAGATCGGGCCTATGACCCGCGACGTGCGGGACGCGGCCCTTCTCCTGCAAGCCATCGCCGGGCACGACCCGCGCGACTCCACGAGCGCGAACGTCGAGGTCCCGGACTACCTCGCCGGGCTCGAGGACGGGGTCTCCGGCCTGCGTGTCGGGGTGGTCACCGAGCTCACGCAGAACGAGGGCATCTCACCCGGCGTCCGGGAGGCCACGGAGAAGGCTGCCCGGGAGCTTGCGGCCGCAGGAGCGGAGGTGGGGGAGGTGAGCCTGCCGCACTCGGAGTACGGGCTCCCGGCCTACTACATCATCGCCCCGGCCGAGGTCTCCTCTAACCTGGCGCGCTTCGACGGCGTGCGCTACGGACACCGGGTCCCGGCGGGCGGCGTACACGAGATGTACCGCGCCACCAGGGAAGAGGGCTTCGGCGACGAGGTGAAACGCCGCATCATGCTCGGCACCTACTCCCTCTCCAGCGGCTACTACGAGGCCTACTACGCCCAGGCCCAGAAGGTCCGCACGAAGATAATAGAGGACTTCCGGGCGGCCTACGCCCGCTACGACGTGCTGCTGACCCCCACCGCGCCGACGGTCGCCTTCGGCATCGGCACCAAGGTGGACGACCCGCTGGAGATGTACGCCCAGGACATCTGCTCCGTGCCCGCGAGCCTCGCCGGTGTACCGGCCATCAGCGTCCCCGGCGGGCTCTCCGATGGACTGCCCGTCGGCGTGCAGCTCATGGGCGACCACTTCACCGAGCCCACCCTCCTCCGCGCCGCCCGGGCCCTCGAAAAGGCCACGGGGTTCCACTTCGAGGCCCGGCCCCGGTAGCAGGGCCGGTGTTACCTGCGGACGGTGTTGCCGCCCGAGCTCTTGGCGCGGTAGAGGGCTCTGTCTGCGGCCCGGGTGAGGTCCTTCTGGGAGCCGCCGTCCTCGGGGAAGGTGGCGACCCCGAGAGAGAGGGTGGGGTTCGTCTCGACGCCGTCGCGGTCGAAGACGTACTCCTCGACCATGCGCCGGATCCTGTCGGCTATCTCCACCGCTTCGTCCTTGGTGAAGCCGGGCAGCACGCTCTGGTACTCGTCGCCCCCGAAGCGGGTGGCGTGGCGGCCGTCCGTCTGGTGGAGGGTGCCCATGAGGTGGCCGACCTCCCCGACGGTGAACTCGCCGATCAGGTGCCCGTGTGCGTCGTTTATCTCCTTGAGGTTGTCCACGTCGGCCATGAGCACGCTCAGGGGCCGCCCGGTGGAGCGCGCCGCCTCCAGCGAGTGCTCGAACTCCTCGTCGAAGCGGTTCTTGGAGAGGAGGCCGGTCAGGTAGTCGTGGTTTATCAGGCGGTTGAGCGCCCCGTGGAAGTGCGCCTTCACCGGGTCCCCGCAGGAGAACTCCAGCACGCTGCCCCCCACGAAGACCCGGTCCCCGTCGAGCAGCGTATGACCGTCCTCCAGCACGTCGTCGTTCACCCGGGTGGAGCCCTGGAGAGCCCGGATCCGGTAGTCGCAGGACTCGGGGTGCGGGGAGATCTCCGCGTGGTACGGCTCCACGGTGGCGTCCCGGACGACCACGTCCACCCGGAAGGGGTCGCTCCCCAGCACCAGCGCCTCGCCGTCTAGGTGATATACATCTCCGAAGCTCGGTCCCTGGAGGACCACGAAGTGCGGACGGCCGGGCTCCCGCCCCGTACCATCGCTGCAACTCTGTGGCTCCAGATCATGCATAAGTCACGGGACTATAGCATCCGGAGGGTGGAGATAGAGTGCTAGAATTAACCTCCGGCCGGCAACGAGACTAGCTGCGAGGTGCGTGGATTGGAGAACACGAAGACGCAGGAGAAGCGGGATTACCGCCCGGTAATAGGTCTGGAGTTCCACGTACACCTCGCCACCCGCACCAAGATGTTCTGCGGTTGCCGGGTCACCTACGGCGAGGAGCCGAACACCCACACCTGTCCCGTCTGTCTCGGGCATCCGGGGGCGCTGCCGGTCGCCAACGAGCGGGCCATCGAGCTCGGGGTGATGGCCGGGCTCGCCCTGAACTGCGAGGTCCACCCGAGGGCCGTCTACGCCCGCAAGAACTACTTCTACCCGGACCTGCCGAAGGGGTACCAGATCACCCAGTACGACGAGCCGATCTGCACCGGGGGCTACATAGACGTCCAGACCTCCGAAGGCCCCGTAAGGGTAGGCATCACGCGGCTGCACCTCGAGGAGGACGCCGCCAAGAACGTGCACGCCGGGGAGTCCGGCCGGATGCACGGCTCCACCGGCTCCTACATAGACTACAACCGGGGCGGCACACCCCTCATGGAGATCGTCACCGAGCCGGACATAGACTCTCCCGAGGTCGCCCGCGCCACGGCCAACCAGCTCAAGGCCATACTCCAATCCGTCGGCGTCTCCGAGTGCGACATGGAGAAGGGTCAGCTCCGGTGCGACGCCAACGTCAGCGTCCGCGAGCCCGATGGCTCCTTCGGGACCAAGACCGAGCTCAAGAACATGAACTCGTTCCGCTTCGTCGAGCGCGGCCTCGCCCGGGAGCTCGAGCGTCAGACGGAGCTCCTGGAGAACGCCGAGCGCGTCGGGCAGTCCACCATGCACTACGACCCCGCGACCGACGAGGTTCACGAGCTCCGGAGCAAGGAGTTCGCCCACGACTACCGCTACTTCCCGGAGCCCGACCTCCTGCCCGTGGAGCTCAACGAGGCCTGGGTCCGGGAGATAAAGAGCCGCCTGCCCGAGCTGCCGGAAGAGATGCGAGACCGCTTCGTCGGGCAGTACGGGCTCTCCTCCTACGATGCGGGCGTCCTCACCGCCGACCGCGAGCTCGCAGCCTACTACGAGGCGGTCGCGGCCGAAGTAGACCCCAAGCAGGCGGCGAACTGGATCACCGGCGACCTTCAGGCCCTCCTGAACGAGGCCGGCGTAGAGGTCTCCGAGAGCCGGGTGACCCCGGAGAAGATGGCCGGGATAGTACGCCTCGTCTCGGAGGGCACCGTCTCGCGGGCCGCCGCCAAGGACCTCCTAGGCCGCGTCTTCGAGAGCGGGGACTCCCCAGCCGAGGTGGTCGAGCGGGAGGGTCTCGCCCAGATGGGCGGCGACGAGCTCGGCGGGGTGGTCGACCGCGTGGTCTCCGAGAACCCCGACGAGGCCGAGAGGGTCCGCGGCGGCGACAAGAAGGTCGTCGGCTTCCTTGTTGGGCAGGTGATGAAGGCAACCCGCGGTAGCGCCGACGGCGGCCGGGCTCGCGAGGTCCTTCTCGAGAAGCTCTCTCGCTAGAGACCGTGCCGGAGACGCTGCCCAGAGTAGGCATCCCGGACCTGGACGCCCCGGACACCCCGGGGCTCTCCGACCGGGTCCGGGAGGCCGGTGGAGAGCCGGTCCCGCTGGAGGTGTTCGGCCCCTGCCCCGGGGGTGGTGTCGCCCTGGCCCGCGAGTGGTTCGCGGACCGGGCCGCTGTAGCCATACCCGCCGCCCGGCTCGACGCGCTTCTGGCCGTCACCGGCAGGCCCGAGGAGGTCTCCGCTCTCCTTCTCGCCTCGCTGCGTACGGACCTCCCGCTGGTCTTTGTCTCCCGGCCTTCGGACCCGTTCTCCGCCGCCGTGGCGGCCCTCGGTCTGGCGCCGCTCTCCGGGGAGGCCGTGGAGACCGCCGTGGAGGTTGCCCGCTCTGGAGGGCCGGAGTTCGGGAAGCTCATCGAGAGCTTCTCGTTCGCGAACGCCCTGCGGGCCAGCCTCTCCCTGCGCGGCGGCCCGGAGACGGTGCTGCACCTGATGGCGCTCTCCCGGGAGGCCGTGCTGCCGGGGTTCTCTCGCATGCTCCGCGTCCTGGCGCCGGAGATACCCGCCGTCACGGACCCTGGATCCCGCTGGTTCGAGGAGCACGGGGTGCCCGGCCTGTTCGCCTACCTCGGGGACGACCTGAACGATACCCGCTCGATTACGGGGGGCTTCAAGGAGGGGCTGCCTCCCGCTCCCGAAGCCCCCGGCGAGGACGCCGGACCGAGCCCGGTCTTCGTCAAGGGCCGGGCGTCGAGCACGGAGGGCCTCTGCCTGCCGCGGGGCACCGTGGAGGACGGCAAGGTTTCGGGCCAGTGCCGCACCTTTACCTCCGAGGACGCCGCCGTCCGGGCGGTGGCGAGGGGCGACGTAGAGGCGGGGCACCTG
>JACCZN010000164.1 GCA_013695915.1 Rubrobacter sp. | reverse complement strand
GGCGCTCTCCGCGCCCGGGCTCTCGGTGGTAGCCGAGATCAAGCGTTCCTCTCCCTCCGCCGGGCCGATCCGGGAGGTAGAGCCCGCCGGGTGGGGCGCGCGCTACGAGACCGAAGGCGCGAGCTGTCTCTCCGTACTGACCGAGCCCGAGCGCTTCAAGGGCAGCCTCGAAGACCTCGACGCCGCCCGCGAGCGGGTCTCCGTACCGGTGCTGCGCAAGGACTTCACCGTGGACGAGGTGCAGGTACTCGAGGCCGGAACGAGGGCCGACGCGGTGCTCCTCATCGCCGCCCTCTTCGAACCGGCCCCGCTGGCCCGCCTCATCTCGCTCGCGGTCGAGGTCGGGCTCACGCCGCTGGTCGAGGTCCACGACGAGCGGGAGGCGGACCTGGCGCTGGAGTCCGGCGCGCAGGTGATAGGCGTAAACAACCGGGACCTGCGGGACTTCACCGTGGACCTGGCGGTGACCGAGAGCCTCGCCCCACGCCTCGGCGGCGCCACGCTCGTCGCCGAGAGCGGCGTTACCTCGGTCGGGGATGCGCGCTGGTTGCGGGAGGCCGGGGCCGACGCCGTGCTCGTCGGGGAGGCCGCCATGCGGGACCCCTCGCTCGTGGCCCGGCTCTCCGAGCTACCCTGAGAGGCTGGAGCAGGCTATAAATACGGTCAAGGTAAAGGTCTGCGGGATAACCCGCCCGGAGGACGCCCGGACGGCCGCCCGCCACGGCGCGGATGCCATCGGGCTCGTCTTTGCGAAGAGCCCCCGGCGGGTGGGCGTGGAGCGGGCGCGCGAGGTCTCCGCCGCGCTCCACGCGGGGGTGCTGAAAGTCGGTGTGTTCGTGGATGCGGAGCCCGGCGAGGTGCTGCGGGTGGCGCGGGAGGCCGGGCTCGACTACGCCCAGCTCCACGGCGACGAGACCCCGGAGGCCGTGGCCGCCGTGCGGGAGGGTGGCCTCCCCGTGATAAAAGCTCTCAGGGTGCGGGATGCAGGCTCTCTCGCGAGGATGGACGAGTACGAGGCCGACCTCTTCCTGCTCGACGCGTGGAGCGAGAAGGCTCGGGGCGGGACGGGGGAGAGGTTCGACTGGGGTCTCGCGGGGGCGCTCGGGGCTTGTGATAACATCCTGATCTCCGGGGGGCTTACGCCGGAGAACGTGCGGGAGGCGGTCCGGTATTTCGAGCCCTACGGGGTAGACGCCTCGAGCTCCCTCGAAGCGACGCCCGGAGAGAAGGACGGCGAACGGGTTCGGAGGTTCCTGAGTGCAGCAAAAGACTGAGACGGGCTACTTCGGCGCCTTCGGGGGCCGGTACGTCCCGGAGACCCTGATGCACGCCCTCGAAGAGCTGGAGGAGGCCTACGAGCGCTACCGGGCCGACCCCGAGTTCGTCGAGGAGCTGGACGGCCTCGCCAGGGACTTCGTCGGCCGCCCGACACCCTTGATGTTCGCCCAAAGGCTCACGCAGAAGTGGGGCGGGGCCAACGTGTACTTCAAGCGCGAGGACCTCGCGCACACGGGCGCGCACAAGATAAACAACACTCTGGGCCAGATCCTGCTGGCCGACCGTATGGGCAAGGACCGCATCATCGCCGAGACCGGCGCGGGACAGCACGGGGTCGCCACGGCAACCGTCGCCGCCCTCTACGGCAAGCAGTGCGTCGTCTACATGGGCGAGGAGGACACCCGCCGCCAGCGGCTGAACGTGGTCCGGATGCAGCTCCTTGGCGCCGAGGTCGTGCCCGTCACGAGCGGCTCGAAGACCCTCAAGGACGCGGTCAACGAGGCGATCCGGGACTGGGTCACCAACGTCGACGACACCCACTACATAATAGGGAGCGTCGTCGGGCCGAGCCCGTACCCCCGCATAGTAAGGGACTTCCAGACCGTGATCGGGCGCGAGATAGACGTCCAGGCCCGCGAGCGGTTCGGCCGCGAGCCGGACGCCGTGCTGGCCTGCGTCGGCGCGGGGTCGAACGCCATCGGGGCGTTCCACCCGTTCGTCGGGCGCGAGGACGTTCGGCTCGTCGGCGTCGAGGCTGCGGGAAGGGGTCTCCAGAGCGGCGAGCACGGGGCGTCCCTCGCGGCGGGCAAGCTCGGCGTCCTCCACGGTGCGCTCTGCTACGTGTTGCAGTCCGAGGACGGCCAGATCACGGAGGCCCACTCCATCTCCGCCGGGCTCGACTACCCGGCCGTCGGCCCCGAGCACTCCTTCCTGCGGGACGAGGCGATAGCCGAGTACGCGAGCGTCACCGATGAGGAGGCGCTCGAAGCGTTCACCCTCTGCTCCCGCGCCGAGGGGATCATACCGGCGCTGGAGACCGCCCACGCCATCTCCTACGCGGAGAAGGTCGCCCGCGAGCTCGGGCCGGGCAGGAACCTCGTTGTGAACCTCTCCGGCCGGGGTGACAAGGACGTCGAGACCGCTTCGGAGGCGCTCCGGGTTGACGGGTAGGGAGGACCTGCGGGCGGCCTTCTCCGAGGAGCGGGCCGCGATCATGCCGTACCTGACCGCCGGGTACCCGACGCTCGACGGTGCCCGAGAGGTCGGGGAGGCGTACATAGCTGCCGGGGCGGACGTCGTGGAGATCGGGGTCCCGTTCTCGGACCCCCTCGCCGACGGCCCGACCATCCAGGGCACCACCACCCAGGCGCTCAGGAACGGGGCAAATGTAGACTACTGCCTGGACCTCGCCTCCGGCCTCTCCAGGCGGGTGCCGGTGGTCTTCCTCGTCTACTACAACAGCATCTTCGCCCGGGGCGCCGGGCGGTTCTTCGCCGACGCGGCGGAGGCCGGTATCTCGGGCCTCGTGGTGCCGGACCTGCCGGTGGACGAGGCGGCGAAGATGTCGGAGGTGTCTTTGGAGCGGGGCGTCGCCATATGCCCGCTCGCGGCCCCGACCACGACGGAGGCGCGGCTCGCGACGATCGGGGCCGTCACCTCGAAGGCGGGGTTCGTCTACTGCGTCTCCGTCTCCGGGGTCACCGGGGCGCGGGAGGCACTGCCCCCGGGGGCGGTCGCGCTGCTGCGGAGGGTGCGCTCGGCGGTCGAGGCGCCGGTAGCTTTAGGTTTCGGGATCGGCTCCGAGGCGGCGGCGGTCGAGGCCGCGGCCGAGGCGGACGGCGTGATCATCGGCAGCAAGCTCATGCAGCTCGTCGGGGAGGGTGGGCCGGAGAAGGCCGGTGAGTGGCTGCGCGGGGTGCGCGAGGCCGTAGTCGGGGTGCCCCGCCCGGACGCCTGGGCCCGGACGTAGGAGAGGGCTATCAGGAACTGGCTCAGCCGCCGCAGGGAGTACTCCCGTTCCGCACCGGAGACGGAGAGTGGGCTCGGGCCGCTCGACGGCGTCTTTACCAAGTGCGAGCGGTGCAAGGAGCCGATCTACGAGAAGGACCTCCGCAATCGCTACAACGTCTGTCCCCACTGCGAGTTCCATTACCCGCTACCGGCTCAGGAGAGGGTAAAGCTCCTCACCGACGCCGGGAGCTTTGAGGAGCGTGACACGGACCTCACGGCCGGGGACCCTCTGGGCTTCGAGGGCTACGGGGAGAAGCTTCAACGCGCCCGCAAGAAGACCGGTCTCGGGGACGCGGTGCTCGGCGGTGTCGGCAGGATCGGGGGCCGTCCGGTCGCACTCGCGGCGATGGACTTCCGCTTTATCGGGGGGTCTATGGGGAGCGTCGTCGGCGAGAAGGTCGCCCGGACGGTCGAGACGGCGGCCGATGAGGACCTGCCGCTCGTGCTGGTCTCGGCCTCCGGCGGGGCCCGGATGTACGAGGGCGTCTACTCCCTGATGCAGATGGCGAAGACCAGCGTGGCGCTCTCCCGCTACCGGGAGGTCTCCCGGCCGTTCGTCTCCGTCCTCACGGACCCGACCTTCGGCGGCGTGACGGCCTCCTTCGCCACCGCGGCGGACGTGATCCTCGCGGAGCCCGGAGCCCGGATCGGGTTCGCCGGGGCCCGGGTCATAGAGAGCACCACCAGAGAGAAGCTCCCGGAGGGGTTCCAGACGGCAGAGTTCCAGCGCGAGCACGGTATGGTGGACCGCATCGTCCACCGGCTCTCCCTGAGAAACGACATCGAACGCCTGCTGGCGCTCGTCTCGTGAGGCCGCCTCCGTGATCCTGGACTTCGAACGCCCCATAAAAGACCTCGAGGACCGTATCTCAGAGCTCTCCCGGCTCGCGGGCGAGAGCTCGGAGCTACAGTCGGAGATCTCGCACCTCGAAGAGGCCCTCCAGACCGCGAAGCGCCGGATCTACGCCAACCTCACCCCTTACCAGCGGGTGCAGGTAGCCCGGCACCCGGAGCGCCCGAACTTCCGGGCCTACCGGGACGCCCTGACGGAGGACTTCTACGAGCTCTCCGGCGACCGGCTCTCGGGCGACGACCCCGCGGTCCGGGGCGGCTTCGCGCACCTCCGGCACGGGGGCCACTCCGTGGTCCTCGTCGGCCACGACAAGGGCGCGGACGTGAAGAGCCGGGTGGAGAGCAACTTCGGCATGGCCCATCCGGCCGGGTACCGCAAGGTAAAGCGGCTCTACGAGCTGGCCGAGCGCTTCGAGCTGCCGGTGGTGGCCCTCGTGGACACGCCGGGGGCCTTCGCCGGGAAGAAGGCCGAGGAGGAGGGGCAGGCGTGGGCCATCTCCGGGGATCTCATGGCCTTGGCCCGCGCGCCGGTGCCGGTGCTCTCCGTGGTTATCGGGGAGGGCGGATCCGGCGGGGCGCTCGCCATGTGCGTCGCCGACTACGTGGGGATGCTGGAGAACTCCTATCTCTCGGTCATAGCGCCGGAGGCCTGCGCCTCCATCATCTTCCGGGACTCCGGGAGGGCCGCCGAGGCCGCCGAGGCAATGAAGATCACCGCCCGCGACCTCAAGGAGCACGGCATCATAGACGAGGTGCTCTCCGAGCCCCTGGGCGGCGCCCACCAGGAGCCGGAAGATACCGTCGAGGCCGTCGGCCGCTCCCTGGACCGCGTCCTCTCCGGCCTCTCGGACACCGACCCCGCAGCCCTCGTAGAGAGCCGCCACGAGCGGTATCGCAGGATAGGCACCCACGCCGCCGGGGTGGGTTAACTACCGGAGCCGCACCAGCCACACAGAACTGCCGATCAGTGCCCCCGCGACACCCGAGAGCATCTGGAACGGTAAGCTCAACTACCTACCTCCTTCCAGCCTTCACCGTACACCGGTCTCCCGGACTGCACATCCGCTCCTGCGGGTATGCTACGCTGCGCGGGACGGGGAATAGAAATAGCAAGAGGAGGACCGATGGATACCTTCAGAGCGTACCGCGTCTCCAACGAGGACGGCGAGATCCAGGGAAGCCTGACGGAGATGTCCCGGGACGAACTGGACGAGGGGGAGGTACTCTTCCGTCCGGCCTTCTCGGACATCAACTACAAGGACGCCCTGGCCGCTACCGGGACCGCCAAGGTCATGAGCCGGTTCCCGATGGTCGGCGGCATCGACGCCGCCGGTGAGGTGCTGGAATCCAGCGACGGGCGGTACGCCGAGGGCGACCGGGTGCTCGTCACGGGCTACGGTCTCGGCGAGAACCACGACGGCGGCTACGCCGGGCTCGCCCGGGTCCCCGCCGACTGGCTGGTCCCCGTGCCGCAGGAGATGAGCCCCTGGCAGGCGATGGCCGTCGGCACCGCCGGCTTTACCGCGGCGCTCTCGGTGGCCCGGATGGAGGTGAACGGGCTCAGCCCGGAGGACGGACCCGTGGCGGTCACGGGTGCCACGGGCGGGGCCGGGAGCATCGCCGTGGACATCCTCGCGGGCAATGGGTTCGAGGTCACCGCGATCTCGGGTAAGGACTCCGAGCACGACTATCTGAAGAGCCTCGGTGCCTCGGAGGTCCTCTCCCGGCACGAGCTGGAGATGGGCGAGCGGCCGCTGGAGAAGGAGCGGTGGGCCGGGGCCGTGGACGCCGTGGGCGGCGAGATGCTCTCCTGGCTCACCCGCACCACCAAACGGGGCGGCAGCATCGCGAGCTACGGGCTCGCCGGGGGCATAGAGCTCAAGACCACCGTGATGCCGTTTATCCTGCGCGGCGTGAACCTCCTCGGCATAGACTCCGTGTACTGCCCGATGGAGAAACGCCGGGAGCTCTGGAGCCGGCTCGCCCCCGGCGGCGACCTCCACCCCCGCCACCTCGAGGAGATGTCCCGCACCATAGACCTCGACGACCTGCCGGGGGCCTTCAAGCCGTTCATGGAGGGTACCGTCAGGGGCCGCACCGTGGTCCGCATAGAGCAGGGGGCGTAGAGATGGCCGCGAGAGAGTACGAGGAGTTCTACCGGCGCTCGCTGGAGGACCCGGAGGGTTTCTGGGGCGCGGAGGCGGAGAGGGTCTACTGGCACAAGCCTCCCGAGAGGGCGCTGGACTCCTCACGCCCGCCCTTCGCCCACTGGTTCCCCGGCGGGGAGACCAACCTCTGCTACAACGCCGTGGACCGCCACCTCGAGGAGCGCGGCGGACAGGACGCCATCGTCTACGTCTCCACCGAGACCGGGGAACGGCGGTCCTACACCTACCGCCAGCTCCACGACGAGGTGAACCGCCTCGCCGCCATGCTAAAGGAGCTCGGCGTCGAGCGCGGGGACCGCGTAATAATCTACCTCCCGATGACCGCCGAGGCCCTCTTCGCGATGCTCGCCTGCGTGCGGGTCGGGGCGATACACTCCGTGGTCTTCGGCGGGTTCGCCGCGGAGAACCTCGCCACCCGCATCGACGACGCCCGGCCGAAGCTCCTCATAACCACCGACGCGGGGATGCGGGGGGGAGAGGTGATCCCCTACAAGCCCCT
>JACCZN010000145.1 GCA_013695915.1 Rubrobacter sp. | reverse complement strand
GGATCGTCCCGGAGCAAATAGACCTCCTCACAGACGAAGAGCGCCATCACGTCTACAAAATGCTCCGCCTGGAAGTCTTCGTAGACCCCCACAGCGCCGTCAGCATCCGCGGCGTGCTGTCAGAGGGGGGTATGTTTAACAACGACGAATGTGTACCCAGGTAGCGCGCATAATCGAAGTCCTCGTCCCAGGACTCCGGAGCGGAGATCTCACCGTCCACCCGCACCCGGTCCCCCACCCCGCCCTGAAGGTCCCCGGCCTGTACCCGGACCCCGCCGCCCCGGATGACCTCTGTATCCTCGTACCACAGATGCTCCACCCGGACGTCGGTACGATACCCGAAGCCCGAAGGCACCGGCGGGGACTCTATCCTCCCCACCACCACGACCTCTCCGGGCTCCATCTCCGCAAGCTCCAGGAGGGGGTCCGCGGTCGCGGCGTGCAGCAGGGCTATACCCACGCCGCAGGCGAGAAAGAAGGGCGACAGGACGGCCATGGCCCGCCAGCGCGCGGGCACGAGGTCCCGCCAGCACAGAGCACTCGCGCACACTACCAGGCTCGCGGCGAACAGGGCGGGCACGAAGGGCGGCACCACCGTGCCCGCGACGATACCCACGGCCAGGGTCAGCGCCCACAGGTCCAGACACACCGGCTGACCGAGGTCCAGGTCCAGCCTGCCGGTACTCTCCCCACCTCCGGTACTGCCCCCCGAGACCTCGCCCTGCCGGAGATGCGGCGTAGGGGACTCGGGCATGTCCGGCCGGTCTCCGGGAAGCTACGCCCCGGAGACCGGCGCCTTTCCCGAGAGAGGCAGCACTAGACCTCCGCCAGGGGCCTTATCTGCTCGAGCGTCTTCGGCCCGATCCCGGAGACCTCCTCCAGCTCCTCCACGGAGCGGAAAAGCCCGTTGGACCGCCGGTGATCCACTATCTTCTCCGCCGTAACGGGCCCTACACCCGGCAACTCCTCCAGGTCTCCAGCCTCGGCCGTGTTCAGGTTGACCGCGAGAGACGTCTGGGAGTCTTCCGCCACCTCTTCGAGCGAGGTGCTGTAGACGACCTCCGGGGCACCCTCGGAGATGCGGGACGCATAGAGGGCGCCACCGAGCAACACCACCACTACGAGCGCGGCGACGACGATGTGTGGCCGATAGAGCGCGAGCGGACTCCCGCCGTTCGCCGGCCCGGAGCTCCTACCCTTCGCTGTATTGAATTCGTGTCCTGACATTTGCCGCTCAAGGGCTCCCCACAAGCCTGCAAGGAAGTGGAGCCTGCGGGGCTCGAACCCGCGACCTCCACGCTGCCAGCGTGGCGCTCTCCCAACTGAGCTAAGGCCCCTCTGCGACAGGAGAGAGTATAAATACCGCCCCGACGAGTGTCAACGGCCCGTTCTCGGGTCAGTCTTCCAGGCGCTCCTGGGGCGCGCTCTTCCAGAGGGACTCCAGCCGGTAGTAGTCGCGACCTTCGGTGGTAAGGATATGCACCACCACGTCGAGGAAGTCCAGGCTGATCCAGGGCGTCTCCTCGCCGAGGCGCCGGGAGGTCGGACGGTAGCCCTCCTCGCGCATCCTGTCTATCACCTCTTCGGCGATGCGGCGCGTCTGGCGCTCGGTCTCTGCGCTCGCCACGACGAAGTAGTCCGTGTACGAGACGGCGTCCTTGAGGTCTATTATTACGACGTCCTCGGCGAACATCTCGCTCGCGGCGCGGGCGGCCGTGACGGCCATGCCGTAGGTCATCTCCACGCCGCCATCGTCCGCGTAGGCCTCTTCCCGCACCTCACGCCGGGCGGCGGAATCCTTGCGGCTCACGATACTTCCCTCTCTCTCAAGCTCTCCCCCTTCGTCCTTTCTCCGCGGCTCTCATACAACCTCCTGTCGTGGATCATGCCGTACACCTGCTCCGGCACCAGGTATCGGATGCTCTTTCCCTCTGCCAGCCGCCCCCGGATACCGGTGGCGGAGATGTCCACCCGCGAGCACTGCACGGGCAGTATCTTGTCGAAGTTCGCGAGCTCCTCCTCCAGGTGTCCCAGAGCGGAGAGGTCGTGGCCCGGCCTGGTAGCAGCGACCATGAAGGCCTCATCGAGAAGCTGGTCCGGCTGCTTCCAGGCTAACAGGTTCGAGACCTCGTCCGCCCCGCTTATAAAGTACCACTCGTCGGCCCGGTAGCGTTCTTTTAGCAGGGAGACGGTCTCCACGCTGTACATCTTGCGCCCCGCCTCGGCCTCCACGGGGTCCAGAGAGAACCGCCGGTTCCCCGCGATGGCGGCCTCCACGAGCGCGACCCGGTCCCCGGTGCTCGCGTGGATGCTGGACGCCTCCTTGTGCGGCGGCATACCCCCCGGCACGAAGATGACGTGCGAGAGGGCCAGGGCCTCGAGTACCTGCTCCGCGATGATCAGGTGTCCCTGGTGAACGGGGTCGAACGTGCCCCCGAAGATCCCGACCCTCATTAGAGGTTCCTCATTGGAAATCGAACATCCGCTCCCCTATCCGGACCTCGTCCCCGGGCTCCGCGCCGGCCTTCTTGAGGGCGCTCACGACACCCTTCCTGTCGAGCTCCCGCTGGAAGTGCTCCACCCCTTCGGGGCTCTCCCAGTCCGTCTTGAGGGCCAGCCGCTCGACCTCCTCGCCCGAGACGACGTACTCTCCTCCGCCAGCCTCCACCCGGACCCCCTCCCAGGAGGGCCGGAACGTGCGGTGGCCGGGCTCCCCGGGCTCCACACCGCCCTTCTCTCCGAGCTCCCGCACCTCGGACTCGAGGAGGTCCCGCAGCTCCGCGACCCCCTCCCCGGTCTCGGCGGAGATCTGGGCCGCCGCGGGGAACGTCTCGCGCAGGTACTCCCGGAGCTCGTCGTCCAGGAGGTCTATCTTGTTCAGCACCACGACCGTTGGCCTCTCCGAGAGCCCCGCGGCGTGGAGCTCGACCCGCAGGACGGCCTCGGCGTTCTCAGGGTCCTCGCTGGCGTCGAGCACCAGCGCCAGGAGCCGCGCCCGCGAAACGTGCCGCAGGAATCGGTTCCCCAGCCCCCGGCCCTCGCTCGCCCCGGTTATGAGGCCGGGTATGTCGGCCACCACGAAGGGCTCACGGTAGCCCCTCTCGTCCACCACGCCGAGCTTCGGCGTCAGCGTGGTAAACGGGTAGTCCCCGACCTTCGGCCGCGCCGCGCTGAGCGCGGAGAGCAGGGAGGACTTGCCCGCGTTCGGCAGGCCGACGAGCCCCACGTCGGAGAGCACCTGCAGTTCCAGGCGCACCTCCCTCTCCTCGCCCGGCAGCCCCTTCTCCCGGAATGCGGGCGCGCGCCGCGTGGAGGTCGCGAAAGAGGAGTTGCCGCGGCCACCCTCACCGCCGCGCGCCACGACGAAGCTCTCCCCAGGCTCGGAGAGGTCCGCGAGCAGGCCCTCCTCGTCGTACACCCGGGTGCCGACGGGCACGTCCAGGGCGACGTCCTCGCCGCGCTCGCCCACCTTGTTGCTCCCAGAGCCGTGCCGGCCCCGCTCGGCCTTTACGGAGTTCCTGTAGGAGTAGGGCTCTAGCGTGGAGAGGTCTTCCGTGGCACGGAGCACCACCGAGCCCCCGTCCCCGCCGCGGCCGCCGTCCGGCCCGCCGCGCGGCTTGTACTTCTCGCGGTTGAAGGAGGCACTGCCGTCCCCGCCGCGGCCGCCAAGGACCACGAAGCGGGCTTCGTCTACGAACTGCAACTGTGCCAGGGCTCCCCGCGCGCGGTGCGGAGCCCCGTAACACTCCTCGACAGGGTGCTCAGGCCACGGGCTCCTTCTGCACGCTCACCACGCTGCGGCCCCGGGAGCGACCGAAGGTCACCAGGCCGTCGGCCTTTGCGAAGAGCGTGTCGTCGTTGCCCCGGCCCACGTTCCGGCCGGGATGCACCTTCGTGCCGCGCTGGCGCACGATGATGCTCCCCGCAGAGACCTGCTGGCCCCCGTAGGTCTTTACGCCGAGCCGTTTGCTCTCCGAGTCCCTTCCGTTCTTGGAAGAGCCTCCGCCTTTTTTGGTAGCCACTTACCTAACCTCCAGAACCTTGATCCGGGTCAGCTCCTGACGATGCCCGGTCCTCTTCTTGTACGTCTTCTTCGGCTTGTACTTGTAGATGTGGAGCTTCTTGCCCCTCAGGTGCTCCAATATCTCGACCCGCGCCACGCGTCCCGCGTCGCCGAATTCGAAGTCATCCCCATCCGCCGTGAACTTTACCGGTAGCTCGACCGAGTCCCCGACCTCGCCGGGCATACGGTCTACCAGCAGTTCCTGATCCTGCGCCGCCCGGTACTGCTTGCCACCGGCCTCTACGACTGAAAACATGTCATTACTCCAGATTTCTGAACTCTCGAACCTCTCAGCAGCAAAGCATCAGTATAACCGTCAGCACCCCCCGCGACCAGTACGCTTTCAACCCGGCCTCCCGCCTAGGCCCCGAGCTGCCGGGAGCTCTCGGCCCTGGAACGCATGGCGATGCTCTGGAGGATGCCGAGCGAGATCACGCTCACCACCAGGCTGCTCCGCCCGTAGCTTATGAAGGGCAGCGGTATGCCCGTGACGGGCATTATGCCCATCGCCATGCCCAGGTTCACGGAAGCGTGGAACAGGAAGATCGTCCCGAGCCCGGCGGCCAGCAGCAGGCCGAAGCGGTCCCGGGCCATCGTGGATATGTGGAGTATGCGCCAGATCAGGACGAAGAACAGCACCAGCAGGATGATGCTCCCCACGAACCCCAGCCTCTCTGCTACGTTGGAGAAGATAAAGTCCGTCTGGTCCTCCGGCAGGAAGCCGAGGTTTCCGAGGGTGGCCTCGCCCAGCCCCTTACCCGTCAGCCCGCCGGAGCCTATCGCGTTCTGGGACTGCACCACCTGATAACCGTAGTCGCTCGAGGACTCCGGGGAGATGAAGGCCGTCAGCCGGGCTACCTGGTAGTCCGCGAGGATCCCGAGCCTCACGGCCAGCGCGGAGAGCGCCGCCCCGAGGGCCAGGAGAGCCCCGAGCTGCCAGAGCTTCGCCCCCCCGATAAACGCCACGACCAGGAAGACGGCCCCGAACACCAGCGCCGTGCCGAGGTCCGGCTGCGCGAACACGAGGAGGGCCGGCAGCGAGATCAGCGCGAGGGACCGGAGAAAGGTGGCGCTGTTCCCCGCGTAGTGGTCGGCGACGTAGCCCGCGAGCACGATGACCATCATCGTCTTGACAAACTCCGACGGCTGGACCTGTATCGGGCCCAGGAAGATCCAGCGCTGCGCCCCGCCGGCCGCCGCGCCGAAGACCAGCACGAAGACGAGGGAGGCCACGGCGGCAGCGTAGATCCACCACAGGTACCGCTTGAGGTACTTGTAGTCGACCAGGGCCAGCGGGACGGCCACGGCCAACCCGACCACGAAGCCGACGAGCTGGTCCAGAGCGTACGACTGGCCGTCGTCCGCCCCGGCCACGTACATGGCGAATATCCCGAACGCCGTCAGCCCGAGACCCGCCAGGAGCAGCACGGGATCACCGAACCGCAGCCACGACGCCGCGCCTTCTCTTGGTATGGCGACCCGCGTCTGGCTCCTGCTAAGGCTCATCTGGCTCCCCCTGTCCTCAACAACCGGAGTAAGGACCTGCCGGACAGATATGCTAACAGGGCGTTCAAGAGCACGTCCGGCACGAGACCGGTCAGGACGAACCTCCCGACCGGCGGGCCGGTACCACCCGCTAAGTTCAGCGCCGCCAGCCCGATCACATCGTAGGCCGCAACGGCCAGGACCGTGGCAACCACGAGCATCCGGCGGCCGCCGTCCCCCCGGCCTGGCACCTCGCTGCGGACGGCTACCAGTCCGGCCACCAGACCGCTAAGGGCACCGGCCCCGAAGAGCCCCCCACCCAGCGCATCGAGGAGTATCCCGCCGAAGAAACCCAGCAGCACACCCTGGAGCTCCCGGAGCACGGAGGCGGCGACCACCACGCTTATCATGGCGAAGTTCGGGGCCACGAGGCCGAAGGTAAGGTAGGGAGCGAGTATGGCCTGGAAGATTGCGCCCAGCGTCACGAGGACGGCGGCCCGCAGGACCGGGACCTGCTCCGGCAGCGGCCCCGTCCCGGTCCGCGGAGTATACAAGGCGGTTATCTCCCGGGAAGCGACGGGAAGAGCCATCCGGGCCGGGGCTCGGTAAGGGGCAGAGCTCCCCCTACCAACCGACGATCACCTGTACCTCCTGCACGTCGGCCGGTTGCGGCTCGGCGGGCTCGACGACAACCCGCTTGTACTGGTCTACGTCCCGGGAGTCCACGGAGGCCACCGTGCCCACCAGGAGCCCCGCCGGGAAGAGGAGCTCGAGCTCCCCGGCGCGGCCGCTCGTGACCACGAAGTCCCCCTCCTCGACCGCGGCGTCGGCCTCGACGTACTCCATCTCCAGAGAGCCCTCGAGGTTCGGCCTGAAGAGCCCCCCCGCCGGAGAGCCCGGTCCCTCGGTAGCCTCCTCTTCCCCGGCGACCGTCGTCTCCTCCGCAACAGCCGTCGTCTCTTCCGCAGGGCCCTGGTCCTCCGGGGACACTATCTGCGTCCCGGCGGCGAAGTTGCGGTCCGTGATCAGCATTACCTCCGCGGTGTTGGCGGTTACCGTCTCCGTGATGCGCCCGACCAGGGTGTTGTTCCCGACCACCACGGGTTGGTCGGGCGCCACGCCATCGTCCGCGCCGAGGTCTATGACGACCCGGTCCGTAAACCGCTCCCCGACGGGGGAGACCACGCTCGCCACGGGGCTATACTCGTATCCGGTCTCCTGGCTCTCCAGCAGGGAGCGCAGCCGCTCGTTCTCCTCCGAAAGGCTCGCGGCGCTCGCCGCCTGCTCCCTGTACTCCCCGAGCTCCCGGCGCAGCTCCTCCTCCTCGCCGCGCTCGAAGGCGGCTCCCACCCGGTCGGCAGCACTCGATACGGGCTGCGAGACGGTACCCACGAACCCCCGCACGGGCCTCAGGACCTCCGCAGCCCCGAGCTGTATCGTGTGCAGCGGCCCCGTTCCATCGCCGCGCACGAAGAAGGTAAAGAGGACCAGGCTCGTCACGACGAGCACCGCGAAAGCTATTACGCCGCCTGTGGGTCTGGATCTCCGGCGTCGCATGCTCCCCGGCTAGCTGGAGAGGGCGCTGCGGTAGTGGTCTATGTCCTCGAGCGAGCGGCCGCTCCCGATCGCCACGCACATAAGAGCGTCCTCGGCGATGTGGACCGGGATGCCGGTCTCGCGCCGGATCCTCTCGTCCAGGTGCCGCAGCAGCGCGCCGCCGCCCGCCAGCACCATACCCCGGTCCATGATGTCCGAGGCCAGCTCCGGCGGCGTCCGGTCCAGGGTGTCCCGGACCGCCGCCACTATAGCCTCCACCGGCGACGCTATAGCTTCCCGGACCTCCTCGCTCGTTATCACGATGGTCTTCGGCAGGCCCGAGACCAGGTCCCGGCCCCGGATCTCCGCCGACTCCTCCTCGTCCAGCGGGAAGGCGCTGCCGAGCTCTATCTTCAACTGCTCCGCCGTCTGCGTGCCCACCGAGAGCTTGTACTCCTTCTGGATGTAGGTCGCTATAGCGTCGTCGATGTCGTCGCCGGCTATCCGGATGGAGGACTTGGTGACCACGCCACCGAGGGAGATAACGGCCACCTCGCTCGTGCCGCCGCCGATGTCGATGATCATGGAGCCCTGCGCCTCGTTTACCGGCAGGTCCGCCCCGATAGCCGCCGCTACCGGCTCCTCGATGATAAACGCCTGCCGCGCCCCGGCGGACTCCGTCGCCTCCTTGACCGCCCGCAGCTCGACGCCCGTGACCCCTGAAGGCACGCACACCACGACCCGCGGCCCTATAAAGGACTTCAGGAGCGGCCGCCGGGGCTGCGCCTTGTGGATAAAGTACGCGAGCATCTTCTCCGTGACCTCGAAGTCCGCTATCACCCCGTCCTTGAGCGGCCGGGAGGCCACGATGTTTCCGGGGGTGCGGCCGAGCATCCTCTTGGCCGCCGAGCCGACGGCTACCACCTGATCCGTCTTATTGTCTATCGCCACCACCGAGGGCTCTGAGAGCACGATGCCCTGACCCTTCACGAACACCAGCGTGTTCGCGGTGCCAAGGTCTATGGCTACATCCCTCCCGAAAAGTCCTCCGAACATACCGCGCCCTATCCCTAGAGTTTAACGGACCCGCGGGACGCACCGGCGGAGCACCGCCCGGCCATGCGCCACGCGCCTAAAGTATCCCACAATCCTTCATACTAAGGTACCCGTCGCCCAATATCACGTGGTCGAGCACCTCTATGCCGAGTATTTTGGCCGCCTCCGAGAGCCGCCCCGTTACCTCCCTGTCCTCCCGGCTGGGCTCGACGTTACCGCTGGGGTGGTTGTGAGCTAGTATCACGCTCGCCGCGCTGGCCCGGATGGCCGGCTTGAAGACCTCCCGGGGGTGGACGAGCGAGGCCGACAGGGTGCCCACGGAGACGGTCGGGGCTTCGAGCACCTCGTTCTTTGTGTTCAGCAGCACGACCACGAAGTTCTCGCGGTCCAGGGTCGCGATACGTCCCCTGAGGAGACCGTCTACGTCCGCGGGCGAGGATATGATGGGACGGCCCGGGTTCCTGACCCGCCCGATGCGCTTGCCGAGCTCCACGGCGGCCAGGGCCAGACAGGCCTTGGCCTCCCCAATGCCGTTTACCTCGAGCAACTCGTGTACGGAGACGTTGTACAGCCCGAAGAGGCCGCCGGACTCGGAGATCACCTCCCCCGCAAGCTCGACCGAGGTCTTCTCCCGGTTACCGATGCCGAACACGAGCCCGAGCAGCTCAGCATCCGACAGAGCCGCGGGCCCGGCCTCGAGGAGCCGCTCCCGGGGCCTGAGCTCCGGCGGCAGCTCCTTTATCGTGTACCGGCGCTTCTCCGGCGGGGGCTCCCCTGTGCCCTCCGGCTCCCCGCGAGGCCCGTCTCCTAGTACCATCGTACCCCGCGCCTCCCGAGCATCCGGCTCGTGAGGGCCAGCGGCAACCCCACGACGCTCGTGTAGTCCCCCTCTATACCCTCCACGAACAGCGCCGCCCGGCCCTGGATGGCGTACCCGCCCGCCTTGCCAACACCCTCCCCGAGCCCCACGTAAGCCTCCATCTCGGCCTCGGGCACGTCCCTCACCGAGACCCGGGTCACGACGTGCCGGACCTCGGGCTCTCCAGCCTCCGGCCTCCCGGTCTCCGGCCCCGAGACCGCGACCCCCGTGTAGACCTCGTGCGCCCGGCCCCGGAGCATGCCGAGCATCCGGCGCACCTCCGCGCCGTCGGCCGCCTGTCCCAGTATCTCGCCCCGCGCGCCGTCCTCGGGCACGTACACGACGGTGTCCGCCGCGAGCACGACCCCTCCCCACTCCTCCGCGGCGGCGAGCGCCTTGCCCCGGGCGTTGGCCTCCACGGTCTCCGCCGGGGAGCCGGCGACCACCTCCGGGAAGCCGCTCTTGCGGGTCTCGAACTCGAAGCCGGCGCCGCGCAGCAACTCGACGCGCCGGGGCGACTCCGAGGCCAGGAGGAATTGCACGGGCCGGGGGCTCCCTCTAGCGGCCGAAGAAGAGCCCGAGCTCTCTCTGGGCGCTCTCCGGGGAGTCCGAGCCGTGCACGAGGTTGTCCGGCAGGCTCAGGGCCAGGTCGCCGCGGATGGTTCCAGGTGCGGCCTCCGCGGGGTTCGTGGCACCCATCAGGCTCCGCATCACCTTGATAGCGCCCTCCCCCTCTACCCGCAGGGCTACCACGGGCGTGGTGGTTATGAACTCCACGAGCTCCTCGAAGAACGGCTTGTCACGGTGCTCGGCGTAGTGCTCCTCGGCCAGCTCCCGGCTCACGTCCATGAGCTGCAGGGTCCGGATGTCGAGCCCCTTATCCTCGATGCGGCGGACGATCTCGCCTATCAGCCGCCGCCGCACGCCGTCTCCCTTTACCAGCACCAGCGTCTGTTCCATCTCTACCCCTCTCCGGACGTATCTTTCGGTCTTGCGGGTCTCCCCGCGACGGCTAGCCCTTGCGGCTAGCTCTTGCTAGCTCTCTCTCTGCCGCGTCCTCTGTTGCTCGGCCTCGCAGTACGGGCAGGTCTCCCACCGGAGGTTCAGGGGCCTCTGGCAGTTGACGCAGGGCTTCTTGAGCTCCCAGCCGCACTCCGGGCAGAGAAGGAAGTCCTTCTCCACTATGGACCGGCAGTTCGGGCACAGGTGTACCTGATCCCGGAGCTCACGCTCCAGCACGGCCAGCTCCAGCTCGCGCTCCCGGTGGTCCAGGAGGTACTCCGGGGGACGCACGATCAGGTAGATCAGGGTCCCCACGAACGGGAATACGGCCGCGACCACCCCCCAGAAGATGTGCCACGAGCCCCGGCGCGAGGCGTCGGTGTAGGTCCAGTACACGAGCGCGAGCCAGAACACTACCGTCAGCAGCACCACGAGCTGGAACACCAGCCGCAGGGCCGGGCTGTTCAGGAAGTCGCTTATGGCCTGGAAAGGGTCCGTCTGCGCCAACAGGTACGGCACCGGCGCGGCGACGCCCGCGTTCATCCCACGTACCGCATGACCGCGAAGTACCCGAGCCCGAAGGACACGGCCGCGACCACCAGGAGCACCGCAAGCGCCTTTACCGGCCTGCCGACCCTCACTCCTGCTCTCTCCGGAGCCCGGGCAGCACCGCCGTAGCCGTGTACAGGGAACCGGTGACCAGCACCACCCCGCCGACCTCTCTCATCTCTTCGACTGCCCGGTCAAGGGCCTCACCGGCGCTGCTCGCCACCCCCGCAGACCTCCCTCCGCGATCTCTCGGGCCGAACTCCCGCGACACCCAACCGGGCTCCGCGGTACGTTCGTCCGCGGCGGTCGTGAGGGTAATCGCATGAGCTTCTCTCTTCAGCGCCGAAAGCATACTTCTTATATCTTTGTCCCGCAAGCAACCGAACACTACCCCGAGCGGCCGGTCGCCGTACACGCTCTTCATCCCCGCCAGCGCAGCCTCGAGCCCCGGAGGGTTATGACCGCCGTCCACGACCACCGGCACCCCACGCACCTCGTGGACCTCGAACCGCGCCGGCAGCCGCGACTCCCCAGCTACACGCTCCCACACCTCTTCCTCGAACCTTTCCCCGAGCACCTCTTCCGCAGCCCGGACGCCGAGCGCCACGTTGCGGGCCGCGTACGGTGCGAGCCCGTGCAGCCTGCCGGTCACGTCCGGTCCCAGCGCGGGCCGCACGAGCCGGGCCCCGGCCCTCTCCGACTCATCCCGGGCGACCTCCACCACCCCGGGGTCTTCGGAGCCCAGCACCAGGAGGCCGCCGGGCGCGAGGCTCGCTAGCTTCTCCCGCGCTATCTCCTCGACCGACGGTCCAAGGTACTCCGTGTGGTCAAGGCCGACGTTGGTGAGCACCACGGCTTCGGCCCCCGCCGCGGACGTGGCGTCGTACCGGGCGCCGAGCCCGGCCTCCAGTACCGCCCACGAGAGCCCCGCGTCCCGGAAGGCCTTGACGGCACCGGCGGTCAGGAGCTCGAACTGCGATACCGGTATACCGGCCTCGTCGGCCACGTCCAGGGCCTCTCCCATAGCGGCGGCGAACGTCTCTTCGGAGACGGGCTCGCCCCGGAACATCACCCGCTCGGTGTAGGAGTATACGTGCGGCGAGAGGTAGGCCCCGGCGGGATGACCGGCGAGCTCCAGCGCGCGGGCCAGCGCCACGGCGGTCGTGCCCTTGCCGTTGGTTCCGACGACCTGAACGGCCCGGACGCGCCGCTGGGGGTCGCCGAGCGCGTGCAGCAACTCCTCGATGCGGTCCAGCCCCAGGGTCACGTGCCGCCGGCGGTCGAGCTCCCCGCAGATGGCTTCGTAGGTCTTTTTCGCGGTCTTCGGGCTCAGGGCGACAGGTTTCTATAGGTACTCTTGCAGGCGGTGGCGGAGGGTCTCCAGCATGCGGGAGTTCGCTTCCAGCTTCCCCCGCTCGGCCGCCACGACCTCCTCCGGCGCCTTCTCGACGAACTTCTCGTTGGAGAGCTTCTTCTCCGAGCGCGCGACCTCGCCCCCAACGCGCCCGATCTCCTTCTCCAGACGCTCCACCTCGCCCCGGCGAAGCTCCTCGGAGAGGTACAGCTCGACCACCAGGCCACCGGCCGGAAGTGCCGCCTTTGTAGCACCGTCGAGCCCGTCGGTCTCCTCTACGGGCCGCACGCCGGCCAGCGTGGCGAAGACGCCGGGCTCCACACCCTCCGGTGTCCGCCCTTCCAGCTCGCCCTCGACCCTGGAGTCCGCCCGCCAGGAACGCACCGCGGAGACCGCCCGGCGCGTGCGGTCCAGCACCCGGTCCGCCTCGGGGTCATCGAGGTCTGGGTCGAAGGCCGGAAACGCCGAGTCCAAGAGCAACTCCCCCGGCTCCGGCGCTGCGAACCCAAGAGCGCGGGCCATCTCCTCCGTGGCGAACGGCATTACCGGGTGGAGCAAGCGTAGTATGCCGGAGAAGACCTCCCGGAGGACCCGCGGGGTTGCCGGGGAGGGCGAGGACTTGGAGATCTCGATGTACCAGTCAGCGAACTGGTGCCAGGCGAAGTCGTAGACGAGGCGCATCGCCTCGGAGAACTCGCACTCCTCGAGGAGCCTGTCGTACTCGCGCGCGGTGCGGTTGAACTCCGAGAGGATCCAGCGGTCCGCCGGGGACCTCTCTTGCGTCCCGTTCGCCTCGGGCTCGGGGTAGCCGGAGATGAAGCGCATCGCGTTCCAGAGCTTGGTGACGAACCCCCGGCCCTGGGCCGCCCGCTCGTAGGAGTAGGAGAAGTCCTGGGTGGAGGACTGGTAGAGGAGGCCGAACCGGACCGCATCCGTGCCGTACTCGTCGAAGAGGTCCAGGGGGTTTATGGTGTTCCCCTTGGACTTGCTCATCTTGGTGCCGTCCTCGGCGAGGACTATGGAGTGGACGTTTATCTTCTGGAACGGTATCCCACCCCGGTACCGGAGGCCCATTATGACCATCCGCGCCACCCACAGGTACATGATCTCCCGCGCCGTGCTGAGCATCTGCGTCGGGTAGAAGTACGCGAGGTCCTCCGTATCCTCCGGCCACCCCAGGGTGGCGAACGGCCACAGCGCCGAGGAGAACCACGTGTCCAGAACGTCCGGGTCCTGCGTAAAGCCCGCGCCCGGCGACTCCTTGGAGGCGACGACCTCGCCTTCGGGGCCGTACCACACGGGTATCCGGTGGCCCCACCAGAGCTGGCGCGAGACGTTCCAGTCCTGCAGGTCCTCCAGCCACCGCAGCGTCTCCCGCCGCCAGGAGTCCGGGTAGACCTTTATCTCCCCGTTCCCTAGCGCCTCGATGGCGGGCCGGGCGAGCTCCTCCATGGCGACCCACCACTGCTCCGAGAGCCAGGGCTCTATGACGGTGCCGCACCGGCCGCAGTGCCCGACCCGGTGCGCGTACTCCTTTACCTCGCCGAGCAAGCCTCCGTCGCGCAGCCCCTCGACTACGGCCCTGCGGGCGTCCTCCCGGCTCATGCCCTCCAGCGGGCCGCCCCCGGCGTTTATGGTGCCGTCCGGGTTCAGGACGTTCACGGTCGGCAGGCCGAGCCGGGCCCCGATGTGGTAGTCGTTCGGGTCGTGGGCGGGGGTGACCTTGAGGACGCCGGTCCCGAACTCCGGGTCCACGTAGCCGTCGGAGAGCACCTCTATCTCCCGGTCCACGAACGGCACCCGGACCTTCCGGCCGACGAGGTCCCCGTACCGTTCGTCCTCCGGGTTCACGACGAGCGCGACGTCCCCGAGCATGGTCTCGGGGCGGGTGGTGAAGACCTGCACGTAGTCCTCGCCGTTCGGTCGGGGGCCGCCGCCGTCGGCGAAGGGGTAGCGGAGACCGTAGAGGCGCCCGTCCACCTCCGCGTAGGTTACCTCGAGGTCGCTTATGGCGGAGCGGTCGCGCGGGCACCAGTTGGTGATGCGGGTGCCGCGGTAGATCAGACCCTGCTCGTGCAGCCTGACGAAGGCTTCGAGGACGGCGTCTATGTACCGCTCATCCATCGTGAAGCGCAGCCGGGACCAGTCCACGGCGGCCCCGAGGCGCTTGAGCTGGCCGAGGATCTTGCCCCGCGAGTCCAGCGCGAACTCCCAGCAACGTTCGAGGAACTTCTCCCGGCCGAGCTCCCAGCGGGTCGTCCCCTCCTCGCGAGCGAGCTTCTTCTCCACGACGTTCTGGAGCGCGATGGAAGCGTGGTCGGTGCCGGGGAGCCAGAGGGCCTCGTAGCCCTTCATCTTCGCCCGCCGCGTGAGGGTATCCTGTATGGTGCCGTTCAGCGCGTGGCCCATGTGGAGCTCGCCCGTGACGTTCGGCGGCGGCAGCACGATGCAGTACGGCTCCCGGCCGCTGGACGGGTCGGCCTCGAAGGCGCCGAGCCGCTCCCACTCGGCGTAGAGGCGGCCCTCGACGGCGCGGGGGTCGTAGGTCTTGGGTATCTCGCGGGACAGGCTCAAAGGACGCCGCTCCTCTAGGCGGACTCTTCCTCTTCTCCGTAGGAGTACTTGGAGGTCTCGTTGGAGGTGACGATGGTCGGCTGCACGCCGTCCTGGACGGTGTCGGCGTCGACGACGCACTTGGAGACGTCGCTCCGGCTCGGCAGGTCGTACATGGTCGGCAGGAGCACGGTCTCCAGGATGCTCCGGAGCCCCCGGGCACCGGTGCCGCGTTCGAGAGCCTGATGGGCCACGGCGGAGAGCGCCTCATCGGTGAAGTTGAGGTCGACCTTGTCGTAGCGGAAGAACTGCCGGTACTGGCGCACCAGCGCGTTCTTCGGCTCCGTGAGGATACGGATCAGGTCCTTCTCCTCCAGGATCTTGAGGGTCGAGATTATCGGGAGCCGCCCGACGAACTCGGGTATGAGCCCGTACTTCAGGAGGTCCTCCGGCTGGGCCTGCTGTAGTACCTCGCTCCGCTCCAGGTCGGCGTTGCTCGTGGCGTTGCCGCCGAAGCCGATGCTCTTCTTGCCGACGCGCTGCTGGATGACCTCCTCGAGACCCCCGAAGGCCCCGCCGCAGATAAACAGGACGTTCTTGGTGTCTATCTGCAGGAAGTCCTGATGGGGGTGCTTCCGGCCGCCCTGGGGCGGCACGGAGGCGACCGTGCCCTCGAGTATCTTCAGGAGCGCCTGCTGCACGCCCTCCCCGGAGACGTCCCGGGTTATCGAGGGGTTGTCGGACTTACGGGCGACCTTGTCGATCTCGTCGATGTAGATGATACCGGTCTCCGCCTTCTTCACGTCGAAGTCGGCGGCCTGGATGAGCTTCAGGAGTATGTTCTCCACGTCCTCGCCGACGTAACCGGCCTCGGTGAGGGCCGTGGCGTCGGCTATGGCGAACGGCACGTTGAGGATGCGGGCGAGCGTCTGCGCGAGCAAGGTCTTGCCGGAGCCCGTCGGTCCCATCATGAGGATGTTGGACTTGGAGAGCTCCGTGCCCTCGGAGTCGAGCGACATGCCCACGCGCTTGTAGTGGTTGTAGACCGCGACGGAGAGGACCTTCTTCGCCTCCTCCTGCCCGATAACGTACTCGTTCAGGATGCGGTTTATCTCCCGGGGCTTGGGGAGGTCGTCGTCCCTGGCGACCTCCGGCCCGGAGAACTCCTCATCGATGATCTCGTTGCAGAGCTCGATGCACTCGTCGCAGATGTAGACACCGGGACCTGCTATGAGCTTCTTGACCTGTCGCTGGCTCTTCCCGCAGAAAGAGCACTGCAACTGGTCCGACGGGTCCCTCATCTACGGCCTCCCAACAGCCTGGCTTACCGTTACCAACCTTGCTTACCTGTCCTAGACTCCCACGTTCTGCCGGACGATGTTGTCTATGACGCCGTACTCCACGGAGTCCTCCGCGCCCATTATGTAGTCGCGGTCGGTGTCGAGCTCTATCTTCTCGTAGGACTGTCCCGTGTGCTCGGAGAGGATCTCGTTCAGACGCCGCTTGGTCCTTATGAGCTCTTCGGCGTGGATCTGGACGTCCGAAGCCTGTCCGGCGAGCCCGCCGACGCTCGGCTGGTGCAGGAGTATCCGCGTGTTCGGCAGCGAGTTGCGCTTGCCCTTCGTACCCGCAGCCAGCAGGAACGCCCCCATAGAAGCCGCCATGCCGAGCGCCGTGGTCGAGATGTCGGGCTTCACGAACTGCATGGTGTCGTAGATGGCGAGCCCCGCCGAGACACTGCCGCCGGGGGAGTTTATGTAGATGTTGATGTCCTGGTCGGGGTCCTCGCTTTCGAGGTGCAATAGCTGCGCCATGATGGCGTTGGCTACCTGGTCGTCGACCGGGGTGCCGAGGAAGATGATCCGGTCCTTCAAAAGCCGCGAGTAGATGTCCATGGCCCGCTCGCCGCGCGGGCTCTGCTCTATTACGTAAGGTATTACGCTCTGCGGGATGCCACCGGTGTCGTGGTTGCTCATCTTTGGGGTCTAGTCCTCTCTTTTGTTGGTCTCTGCCTGAAGCTCGGCATCGCTCTCGGCGATGTCCTCGGCAGCCTCTTCGGCGGCCGCGTCACCGGCTTCCGGGGTCCCGGCTTCGGAGCCCGCGTTCGCCGGCTCATCCCCCTCCAAAGCCTCCTCTGCGGCGGCTTCTACCTCCTCGGACGCCTCCTCCGGTGGCATCTCCACCGGCACGGCGTTCTCGGCGAGGAACTCCACGGCCTTCTGCCGGGCGACCTCCTCCTCGAGGAGGGTGTAGGTCCCGTTCTGGCGCATGGTCTGGGCTATCTCCTCGGGGGACCGGCCGGACTGCTCGGCGAGCTGCCCGATCTCCTGCATCGCGGTCTCCTCGTCGGCCTCGATGCCCTCGGCGGCCACCACGGCGTCGAGCACGAGCTCCTTCTTCACGGTGTCGGCGGCGTCGGGCCGGACGCGCTGCTGCATCTCCTGCGGGTCCACCCCGGCGAGCTCGTAGTACTGCTCGGGCTCCATCCCCTGCTGGCGGATGGTCCGCTCGAAGCTCCCGACCATCTCCTGGGCCTTCTCCTGGACCATGGGCTCCGGCACCGAGACCTCGGCATTCTCCGCCACGGCGTCGAGCACCCGGCCGCGGAACTCGCCCTCTATCTGCTGGCGCACGGACTCCCCGAGCTGCTCCCGGACGGCCCCGCGGAACTCCTCCAGCGTCTCGAACTCGCTCGCCTCCTTGGCGAACTCGTCGTCCAACGGCGGCAGGTCGCGCTCCTTGATCTCCTTTACGTGGACCCGAAAGAGGACGGATTGACCGCGCAGCGACTCCTCCCCGTAGTCCATCGGGAAGGTAACCGCGAACTGCTTGCGCTCGTCGGGCTTCATCCCGACGACGTTCTCCTCGAACTCCGGCAGGAGCTCTCCCTTGCCGACCTCCATCATGTAGTCCTCGGCCTCGCCGCCGGGAAGCTCCCCGCCCGTCATCAGCTCGCCCTTGAAGTCCAGGATCACGAAGTCGCCCTCCTGGACCGGACGGTCCTCCACGGCGGCCAGGGTCGCGAACTGACCCCGGATCTCCTCGACCTGCTCCTCGACCTGCTCCTCGGGTATCTCGGCCTCTCTCCTGGGGACCTCGATGCCCTTGTACTCGCCGAGCGTGGCCTCCGGGCGCACCTCGACCGTCGCGGAGAATCTGAAGCCCTTCTCCTCGTCCAGAGACTCGTCGAAGTTAATCTCCGGCCGGTCTATCGGGCGGATGTCGCTCTCGACGACCGCCTCCGAGTACCACCGGGGCAACTGCTCCTGCAGGGCCTCCATATATATGTAGTCCCGGCCTACCTGGTTCTCGATCATCCTCCGGGGCGCCTTGCCCGGACGGAACCCCGGCACCCGGACCTGGTCCTTGAGCTCGCTAACCTTGGCCTCGACCCCCTCCTTGACGGCCTCCGCAGAGACCTCTACATCGAGGCGTACCTTGTTGTCCTCGAGCTTCGTAACGTTCGCCGCCGTAGACTCCGTCATTATCTCCAACTCTTTCCGACTACCAACCATCCGCGAACCCGGGACATCCGGGTGCCTCCAAGAGATAGCGCCCGAGCGCCATCCAGCTTCATGGTAAACGACCGTGCGGTGCGAGAGGCGGGACTTGAACCCGCACGCCCGAAGGCACTAGATCCTAAATCTAGCGTGTCTACCATTCCACCACTCTCGCTCGCCTCTGAGCTAGAGGGATTATAACAGCCGCCTATCTCCCACCTCCGCGCCCCGCACCCTTTACGCTGAGGGCGCAAGGTGTTCCCGGCGAGGCTCAGGAGGGTTTCGGGCCGTCTCCCTCGACGAACTTCCTGAAGGCGAGCCGCTGCTCGGGGGTGCCCAGGGCTCCGACCGTATCGCCGGGCCTGAACGCGAGCTCCGGCCCCGGGTTCGCTACGACGTCGCCCTCCCGGATGATGGCCACTACCGAGGCTCCTATCTCGTTCCTTACCCCGAGGTCGCCGATGGTCCTGCCGCAGACCCAGCTACCCTCCGGGACCTGCAACCACTCCGTCTCTATCATCCGCGAGGTGCGGCGCAACTGCCGGAGCAGCTCCTCGTCGGCCGAGCCGCCCGCGATGGGGGCGTAGAGCTCCCGGCGCACCTGGTCGCTGAACCTTTGTATCTTTCCTGCGCCCACCCCGAG
>JACCZN010000137.1 GCA_013695915.1 Rubrobacter sp. | reverse complement strand
GATAGACTCCGGCGGGGTGGTCGGGTTGAGCGCGACCCCCGCCTCAGCGCCGCCGTCCCGGATCATGGAGAGCGTCCGGTGGAGGTGACGCACTACCTCCGGCTGTACGGAGATGCTCTTCACCCCGGCCTCGAGGAACTCCGGGATCAGGTTGTCCGGGTGCGTAACCATGAGGTGCGCGTCTACCGGGAGCTCCGTTTCGGGGACCAGCGAGGCCGCGACCAGTGGCCCAATTGTCAGGTTGGGGACGAAGTGGTTGTCCATGGTGTCGAAGTGAACCAGTTCGGCCCCGCCCTCCTCGGCCCTCCGGACGTCCTCCGCCAGGTGGGCGAAGTTGGCCGCCAGTATGGAGGGACCGCCGACCACCCGGCCTTCCAGCCGCGAAAAGAAACCCATGCGCTACGCACCTCCGTCTCGTAGTGTCATCCTGGACCGGCGAAGCTCTGAACTGGGGGCCGGGCTAGCCTCGACCTCCAGGCTCTAACCGGACGGGTCCGTGGCGAGCCTCTCCTGTTCCCGTGTGCCGGTCCCGCCGAGCGCCACGGAGGCGCGGGCGGTAAGAGCGTGGTAGAAGATCAGGAGTTGGGTCACGGCGAGCGCCTCCGAGCGCAGGAGGTCCGTACCGACCGTGAACTCCCCGAGGCGCTGGCTCCTCAGGTGCTGGGCGAAGTGGAGCTTCTCCCACACGTGCTCCTCGATCTGGGCCCCGCGCTCGCGGTCCAGGCCCCCGGGGATGCACAGGACCTCCCTGGCCGTCGTCCTCCTGCCGGAGCTCCAGACCGTCTCTGTGGCCGTTTACCACCGAGGAGAGGTCGGGGTGCGGGAGCCCCGGCTGCATGGTTATCGTGGCGTCGAGCTCGTTCTGGTTGCGGCCCTCCGCCGGCAGGAAGCAGATCTCGATGTCCGCGTGTTGCTTCTGGGGCCGGATGAACGTCGCGGAGTCCGGCTCGCGGCGGTCGAGCTCGGAGAGCACCTTGTCGGTGGTGTAGCCGCGCTTGGTCGTGTCCCGCGCGACCTTCCATCTCCGCCGCAACTCCTCTGGCGGGTCCAGGTAGATCCTGATGTCGAAGACGTCGCGCATCGTCTGGGTGTGGAAGGCCAGGAGGCCCTCGATGATGGTAAACCGTTTGGGCTCGACGTAGACGGGCGGACCGAAGGTGCCGTCCTTGTGCTGGTAGACAGGCTTGAGGATGGCATGACCCTCCCTCAGGTCTTGCAGGTGGCGCTCCATGATGTCTATGTAGTTACAGTCCGAGTGCAGCGGGGTAATGCCCCGCTCGGCCCGCTCCTTCCGGTCGTACTTGTGGTAGTCGTCGGTGCAGACGTGGGTGACCTGGTCTTCGCCCAGGCTCCTGACGAGCCCCCGGGTGATGGTGGTCTTCCCGGCGACCGAGTCCCCGACGATGCCGACCATGACCGAACGTGGCATGGGTTTCTCCTTTCCCCGTGGGGTTACCTTATATCGGTACCTGTCTCCTCTGTACCGGACGCGGCGTCCTGGAACACCCGGCTCGCGCGGATGTCTTCGGGCTCTATGGTCATGAGGTCCTTTCTGGTGAGGCCTCTCCCGCCGGCGTCGAACAGGCGGTTCGCCTGCCGCAGGCGGGCGCGGTCGAGCGCGTTGCGTACGCTGCGGGCGTTGGAGAAGTTCGGCCGCTCTATCCGCAGGTCCAGGTACTCCCGGAAGGCCGCCTCGGCCTCGGGGCTGAAGCGGTACTGCTGCTCTTCGAGCATGAGCCCGGCTATCTGCAGCAACTCTCCGGCGGTGTGGTCCGGGAAGTCGAGGTGATGGGCGATGCGCGAGTGCATCCCCGGGTTGTTCTCGAAGAAGCGCTCCATCCGGTCCTTGTAGCCGGCCAGGATCACGACTATGTCGTCCCGCTGGTTCTCCATGACCTGCAGGATCGTCTCTATGGCCTCCGAGCCGTAGTCCCGCTCGTTCTCGGGACGGTGCAGGTAGTAGGCCTCGTCGATGAACAGCACCCCGCCCATCGCCTTCTTGAGGACCTCTTTGGTCTTGGGCGCGGTGTGCCCGATATACTGCCCGACGAGCTGGTCGCGCGTGACCGTCACGAGGTGGCCCTTGCGGATGTACTCCAGGCGGTGCAGGATCTCGGCCATCCGCAAGGCTACCGTCGTCTTGCCCGTACCGGGGTTGCCGGTGAAGGACATGTGCAGGCTCGGCACGGCCGCCGGTAGACCCACCCCGGTCCTCACCCGGTCCACGAGCAACAGCGCCGCCGTCTCCTTTATGCGGGTCTTGATCGGCGCCAGCCCCACCAGCTCCCGGTCGAGCTTGTCCAGTACCTCCTGGACGTTGGAGTCGCGGAAGGCCCCTTCTATGTCTACCGGCGTGTCGTCCGGGACGACGCGCTCAGGCTGCTCCTCGGTGGCGTCCTGTTCCGGCGCCTCTGTCGGGTCATCTCCGCCCGACCGGCCACCGAAGGAGTATCGCCGCTCAGCCTCCATACCTCTCGCCCTCCGGCTTGCCGGTAACGGCGTAGCTCTCGATGGTGTAGCGGATCTTCCTGCCGTCGACCTCCTGGCGCATGAGGCGGAAGCCCGGCTCGTGCTCGGGGCGGTTGACGATAAAGGAGAGCCTCACCGTCTCCCATCCGCGGGTCGAGTCGAAGGCGGAGACGCGGATGTAGTGGTTCGGATGGGCCTCGCGGCAGTCCTGCACCTCCTCCAGGATGCCGACCGGGTCTCGCAGGTCGAACATCGGCAGCCCCCACATCTCCCAGTAGGTGTTGCGGGGGTGGGGGTCGTCGGTATACTCCACGTTCACCGCCCAGCCCTGCTCCAGCGCGTACTCTATCTGCGCCTTTATCTGCTCGTCCGAAAGCTCCGGCAGGAACGAGAACGTCCCTTGAGTGATCCTCATCTCTCTGTCTCCTCTCCCTACGCGCCCGGCGTCTCGGTGGGCACGAAGTCGGCGGTGTCGGTGGAGGCGTAGTCGAAGGTTACGTCCTTCCACAGGTCCAGCGCCACGCCCAGCGGCCTGCACCAGCGGGCGGCCTCCTGCAGGATCTCCGGCCCCTCGTTCACGTAGTCCCGGCCCTCGTTGCGGGCCTGTATCATGGCCTCTACCGCGACGCGGTTGGCTGCGGCCCCGGCCTCGATGCCGTCCGGGTGGCCGATGGTCCCGCCGCCGAACTGCAATACCACGTCCTCGCCCAGGTACTGCAGGAGCTGGTGCATCTGCCCGGCGTGGATGCCGCCCGAGGCGACCGGCAGGACCTTCTTCAAGGAGGCCCAGTCCTGCTCGAAGAAGACGCCGTTCTGAAGGTTCTTCTCGACGCGCGACTCCCGCAAGATGTCGTAGTAGCCCTGGACCATGTTCGGGTCGCCTTCGAGCTTGCCGACCACCGTGCCGGCGTGGATGTGGTCCACCCCCGCCATCCGCATCCACTTGGAGATCACGCGGAAGCTGATGCCGTGGTCCTTCTGGCGGGTGTAGGTGCCGTGCCCGGCCCGGTGGAGGTGCAGGATCATGTCGTTCTCGTGGCACCACTTGGCCATCGTCTGGATCGCGGTGTAGCCGATGACGAGGTCGATCATGACGATCACGCTACCGAGCTCCTTGGCGAACTCGGCCCGCGAGATCATCTCGTCCATCGTCGCCGCCGTTACGTTGAGGTAATGCCCCTTGACCTCTCCCGTGGCCGCCGAGGCCTTGTTCACCGCCTCCATGCAGTACAGGTAACGGTCGCGCCACTTCATAAAGGGCTGCGAGTTGATGTTCTCGT
>JACCZN010000115.1 GCA_013695915.1 Rubrobacter sp. | reverse complement strand
TATCGTCACCCCGTTGCCGATGTACCGGCCGTTGACCCCGGGGAGGTGCTCGGCGGGGTACATGACCTGGACCTTTACCGAGGGCGAGTAGAAAGAGAAGTGTACCGGAACGCCCGGTGCTACCTCTTTCATCAGGCGCCGCCGGAAGACGACCTCCTCTGTGCCGGGCTCTGACATACCGCCCGATTCTAGCACCCCGCCCCGCGCGTCTCGCGGGCTACGAGCGGGGGGCCCATAGGTCCGGCACCTACACTCTTGCCTCTAAGGGACGCTGGGGCCGTCAGCGGCCGTCCTCCGCCGAACGGCACTCCTCCCCGGCGCAGCCGCGGAGCGCGTCGAGCCGCTCCTCCATCCGACGGAGGAGCCCGGGGTCCGCTTCCTCGTGCCGGTTCTCTAGCTGGTAGGGGTCCTCCCGGAGGTCGTAGAGTTCCCGCTCGCCGGTGGCGTACTCCACGTACAGCCGGTCTTCCGTGCGCACGGCTTCAAGCCGGGGGCGGTCCAGCGGCTCCCCAGCCCAGGCCCCCGCGAAGAACGGGCCGGCCTCCACCATGAAGGCCGTGCGCCACCCCGAGGTGCGGGGCGGGTCGTCCCCGAGCAGCGGGGACAGCGACCGGCCGTCGACAGAGGTCTGCATGCTGGCCCCGGCCAGATCCGCGAACGTGGGGGCGAGGTCGGTGTTCAGCACCAGGTGCTCCCGCGTCTCGCCTTCCGGCACGCCGGGGCCGCGCACTACCAGCGGGACCCCGATGTCCTCCTCGTAGGCCGTCCACTTCCCCGCGGGCAGCCGGTGCTCTCCAAAGTGGTGGCCGTGGTCGCTGGTGAACGCGATGTACGTGTTCTCCAGCTCACCGCTCTGGCGCAGGGTATCCACGAGACGGGCGACCATCTCATCTACGGAGAGCAGGGACTGGAGCCGCTTGCGGTAGAGCTCTTCCATGGCCTCTACCTCTCCGGCCTCCAGGCGGGGCCTCTCCCGCACCCAGGCGGGCTTGTCGGAGACGTCCTCCTCGTCGAAGGAGGGCGGGCGCGGCAGCGAGACGTCGGGTAACTCATCCTCGTGCCTGGCGGCCGGGTTGGCGGGCGCGTGGGGAGCCCTCGGCGAGAGGTACGCAAAGACCGGCGACTCTTCCTCCAGGGCGCTTCGGAGGTAGCCGGTAGCCTTGTCGCTGAGCAGGTCGGTCTCGTAGACCTGCTCGGGGTCGTGGCGCTCTATCCGGCCGTTGTTGTTGTACCTGTCGCTCTCGTAGTTACCGGAGACCGCGTACCACTCGTCCCAGCCCGGGGGTACGTGGGTCCCCCGGTAGCCGTTCATGTACTTCCCGAAGTACGCAGTACTGTAGTCTTCGGAGTCGAGCCAGGTAGCGACCGTGGACTCCTCGCGGCCCAGCTCACGGAACCTCTGAAGCCCGCCCCGCGGCGGGACGTTGCCCTCGACACCGTGGTTGTGGGTGTACTGCCCGCGAAGCATCGTCGCCCTCGAAGGACAGCACAGGGGGTCCGTGACGAAGGCGTTCTCGAAGGTCACGCCCTCCTCGCCGATCAGGGCCTTCGTCTCCGGCATGTACTCCAGGTCGTCGGCCCGCATGTCGTCGGCCACGATCAGGACCACGTTGGGCTCCTCGGAGAAGCCCAGCGCCTGGCTCACCGAGCAACCCGCGAGCACCGCCGACAACAGCGCGAGCGCTCCAAAGACCGCCAGGCCTCTCTTTACGACGTCCTCGCCTCTTTGCGCAGCGGCGCGCCGACCTCGTGCAGGTGCCCGAGGATCTCACCGTAGGACCGGAGCACGCTGGTCTCGTGGTAGCCGATGGAGTGGGTCCGGCAGAAGTCCCGGACGATCGGCTGCGCCTCCCGCAGCTTGTTCCGGGGCAGGCCCGGAAAGAGATGGTGCTCGATCTGATAGTTCAGGCCGCCGTACCAGAAGTCGGTGACCGGGTGCGCGAGGACGTTCCGGCTGGTCAGCACCTGCCGGTGCAGGAAGTCCATCTCGGCGCCTTCTTCGAGGAGCGGCATTGCCTTGTGGTTGGGGGCGAAGATCGAGACCATGAACATCCCGTAGAGCCCGCGATGGACCGCCACGAACAGCACCGCCTGCAGGGGGGAGAGCAGGGAGAACAACAGCCCGAAGTACAGTACGAAGTGCGCGCCGATGGCGAGCGTCTCGGTCAGCGTGCTCCTGGCTTTCCCCTCCGCGAGGAACTGCAGGCTGCTCCGGTGCATGCTGAGCGCCTGCAGCAGGGAGAGCGGGAAGATCAGGGCGGCCTGGTACTTCACGACGAACCGCGCGAACCCCCGCTTCTCCAGAGCCTGCTCTTCGTCGAAGGCTAGCAGGGGGATATCTACGTCGGGGTCTACGTCCATCTGGTTGGGGTGTCCGTGGTGCTCGTTGTGCTTGTCTATCCACCACTGGCGGCTTACACCGAGCAGCAGGTTACCGAGGACGAGGGTAACGAGGCTGTTCTTCCACGGGGCCCGGAAGGTGAACTGCCGGTGCCCCCAGTCGTGGGCTATAAGGCTGATCTGGACAAAGACAAAGGAGAGGTAGGCGGCGTTCAAGAGCTGCAGCCAGAGGTTGTCGAGGACCACCAGCAAGGTCAGGCTCACCACGAGCAGCCCGAGGGTGAGCAGGATCTTGCCCGCGTAGTAGACGGGCTGCTGCTCCATGAGACCGTGTCTCTTGATGTCCCGCTTCAACTCGGCGTACAGGCTGGTTCGCGTGCCGGTGGCGGCCTCCCCGGAGAGGGGGGGAACCGCACTCTGGTCCGTCGCTTCCTCCGGTGACGGGTTGTTCTGGTTAATAGGTTACGATCCTTTCCAGTGTGATGGCCCGCTCGAGCGGCGGGGCGTGACCCCGGACGACGACCGTCCGGGAGCCCCGGGCTGCGTGAGAGGTCACGTTCGGTATTCTCATCCGTGGTGCCCTGGAGCATCCAGTCCGCCACCTCCGGCGGGAGATTCTAGCAAGCTCCAGGTCTCTCCGCGTGGCGGGACGCGGCCCAGCGGCGGACCGTGTCCCGGTCTCCCGCCGATAGCTGCGGGGTGTCGTGCTCCAACAACCCTTGTTGCTCCGCGGAGAGCGTCTGCGGGGCGAGAGAGGAGAGCCGCAGGAGGCGCGCCAGCTCCCTCTCCCGGGCCTCCTCGAACTCCTCCCGAGTAGGCGTGCCGGGGGCGCTCTCTTGGGAGTCGCCCGCGGCCTGCAGGACCGGTACGGAACCCCTGGCTTTCTCTGCGGTGGCGCTGCGGCGGCCGCTGGCCGCCGTGCTGTGCTGGCCGCCGTGCTGCTGCTCTCTCTGGCTCATATGCTCATTCGCCTCTCCTGGGTTTTCCGGTCGTCTTGAAAGCTGCCGGGGACGTCGGCGCGGCCTCCGTCCGCAGCGAACTCCGAGGGCTACCGTACCCGCTGGCGTCTCCCGGCCCTCTCCAGGGTCATCAGGGGCCGCTTCTCGCCCTGCGGTGGGTCCGGGATAAGAGCCAGCTTGGGCTTCGAGCAACCTTCCACCGCCACGCGGAGGTCGGGGTAGAGCCCGAAGCTCTCCACGGCACCGGCGGCCTCGAACAGGCGCCTCGTCGGGGGTCCGCAGACCACGGCGAGCTGGCCTCCGGTCACTCGCAGGGCCGTCCGGGCCTTTATCAGGACCCTGAGCCCCGCGACGTCCATGAACTCTACTCCACGGAGGTCCACCACCACGCCTCGGGTCTTGCCAGCCTGCCATATGGCCTGCGCGAGCAACGCGTCGAACTCGCGGGCGGAGAAGAGGTCTATCTCTCCGAAGGCCGACACTATCGGCACTCCTCCCTCTTCGTGGAAGAGCGTCGCGGTG
>JACCZN010000063.1 GCA_013695915.1 Rubrobacter sp. | reverse complement strand
GCCATAGCCCCGGGACCACCAGCAAACCCATTGCCAGGGTGGATATAGTGAGCGAGATCAACGCGGCCCCGAGGACACTCGGGACGTAGCGTGCTGCCCAGATCAACTCGTCGAGCATGCCACGCCGGCTGAGGCGCTGCTCCCCCCGTTCGGCCAGCCCGACGATCCCCTCGGCGTAGGCCAGGTAAAGATAGTAAGCGACGTAGGCTGTCACCAGGGAGAGGACCAGGTCCAGCAGGCGCCGATCGTCGATAAGGTAGGTCGGAACCTCCCCGATTGCCCCGAGCACCGCAGCCGGCGCCAGCGTCGCCAGCGGGTACCTCCGAAAGATAGCCAGTGCCTCAAGCCATACGTCCCTGATGGTATTAGCCTCACCCATGCGTCAGCGCATTCTCGCCCAGCGCACAGCGCGTGGCAAACATGTGGAGGCGTACTCCCAGCCCCCTCCCACTAGATGATAGTCCTTGTCGTACTCTTGAGGGATCATGCCCAGCAGCGCGGCTTGCAGGGGTCGAAGAGGCGCAAGAGGTCGGAAGAACAAACGTACCGCGCCGCCGAACTCGATGCGTGTCGCCTCGTTCTCAAAGATGGGAGGCGGCAACCTAAGTTCCTGGGCCGATGGCGCTAACTGACCCGTCTTTCGGAGTCACCCGAGCGGGCTAGGCCGAAGATCGGTCCCTGTACCTCGAGCCTCGTAAGGTCCGCGATCCTGGACGCGAAACTGTCTATGTCTATACCCACAGGCATCCCGTCGCCGTCTACGTCTATGGCGATGTCATGTTCTCCCCAGCCCACCACTTGCTGCGTGCCCCCGGGCTTGCGCTCCCTTCCGGGATTCAATTCGATGTATAGTGAGTCGGTGTCCGGATCGTAATCGAATCTCACTCCAGCCTGCCCTTCTTGCGGGTGTAGTTTGAGTCCTCGTGGGCGTTGAAGAGCGCCCCGTCTGCAGTGGTCGTTACACGGATATGGTATCGCAGCTGTGGGACGTAGCGCCAATGCCGAATCTTGCCATCGGATTGAATTTGGGTCTCCTCTGGATCTCTTACAGTTTCGGCGATGTAAAGGATCAAATGCACCCGTTGCGGATTGTTCAGAACCCGCCGCTCGAAGTACGGCGCAACCTCGAAACCTTCCATTATCGGGCCGTCGCCTCCTCGACGATCCGTATCTCCTCGTCGGTGAGACCGTACAGCTCGTAGACGAGTCGGTCTATCCGGCGGTCGGTAGCCGATATCTGGTGCCCGATCACCGTCCGCTCCCGCTCGATCCTCGCCTCCCCCAGCCGCTCGTGCAGCTCCAGCATCCGCTCCACCAACCCCACCATCCGGTCGTGCCGCCCGGCGTCCTCCGGGTCCGAAAAGTCTATGGTGCGGATGGGAAGCTGCTCGATGTACTGACGGTTGTAAGCATAGAAACCGCCTCTAAATGCGCTGCTGAACATCTTGAGGTAGCTGTCTAAGAGTTTGGAGTTGAGCAGGCCCAAAACGTATTCATAAGAAGCACGGCTGTCTGATTTAAACGTTATGCCGTAACCGCCTCCTCCACCTCCACCGCTGCCAACAAAGTAATAGAAATTATCGCCATCAAGCGTGTATGACGCTGACTGCGCAATGCTCGGAGTCAGAAGCTTTTTCTGCTCCATCTCACCCAAGTTTTGCGTACGGCCGAAGGCATACCATCTCTCGTGTCTCCATTTCCCGCGCTCTCTTGACTCAAGCAACCCACGATTAGTTCGCAGGTACCCCCACGCGTAGGGATATCGAGTTTCAAGTTCGTGGTTAGACAGCAGCTTGGCTGAGCCGTTGACTAATTTATAGGGGAAAAGGATGGATTTAGTCAACTCTTTTACATGGTACCGTTTGAGGTTCACAGAACCTTTGCAGAGGGGACGCATTAGATCTGGCTCGATGAAATGCTCTCGCTGTGTAGCCTCTGAAAAGTAGCGGCCCTCACTGGAATTGCTCAAAATAAATACTGAATCAGCGCCAGTAATCAATCCTTGGAAGATTCTACTAGCAGCATCCTCCAGCTTTATCGGCATCCGCCGCAACTTCTCGAAGAGCGCCGCTCCTTTGCCGACGACGAAATTCCAGTCTCCGCCGGCGGCGTTGGCAGCGGGGACTACGCCTTCGGCGGCCTCGCCGGTGGTGCGCCAGGCGGTGAGGTCGTCGGCCTTTACGAAGCGGAACTCCTTGTTCTGGGTCTTGTCGAGGAAGAGCAGGGCAGTGTAGGTGGTCGCGCCGGTGAAGACCTGCTCGTCGCCGAAGTGGACTATCTCTGAGAGGTGGTCGCCGGAGGAGATCAACTCGCGCACGGGCTGCCCGTACTTCGCGTTGAAGAACTTGTGCGGCAGGATGTAGCCGAGGCGTCCGGCCTTGCTCAGGAGGCCCAGACCCTTCTCCACAAAGACGACGTAGATGTCGTAGTTGCCCTTGCTCGCGGTGCGGTAGGCTCGCTTGTAATGCTCGACCTCTGTGGGAGCGAACTCCTTGAGCTTCTGGATGCGGATGTAGGGCGGGTTGCCGATCACGGCGTCGAAGCCGGGGTCTCCGCCGCTGAAGACCTGCGGGAAGGCGGCCTGCCAGTCGAAGACGTTGATGCGGTAGTGCTCGTCCTCTTCGAGGAGCATCATCTGCTCGTTGTCGTAGAAGTCCGGCCCTATCAGGGAATTGCCGCACTTGATGTTCTCTCGCAAGTCCGGCAGCGCCCTCTCGGCGAACAGGGAGCGCTGACGCGTGATGCTCTCCTCGGTCTCGCCTTCGAGCACCTTGAGGAGCAGGGAGAGCTTTGTGACCTCCACGGCCTGCGGGTCTACGTCCACGCCGTAGACGTTGTTGAGGAGGATGCGCTTCTTCTCGTCTATGGTGAGGTGCCACTGGCCGCCGGGTCCTTCGTAGACCCTGTTCCGGTGCTTCTCGGGGCCGTCCTCGAGGTAGCGGTCGCGGTGCCAGTCGAGCAGGTACTCGTAGGCCCCGATCAGGAACGAACCCGAGCCGCACGCGGGGTCCACTATCCTCAACCGGCTCGCCCCGCCCCTCGGGCCGGGCTTCTTGCCCTCCAGCAGCCTGCCGACGGTGTTCTCCACGATGTAGTCCACGATGTAGGTCGGGGTGTAGTAGACGCCGCCCGCCTTGCGGACCTCGGGTTTCTGCTCGACCACCGCGCGGTGGCCGCCGTCCTCCAGGCGGATCACGCTTCCCAAGAACTGCTCGTAGACCTGCCCGAGCACGTCCACCGGCAGCACGCTGAACTCGTAGGGGCTCTCCGGGTAGTAGAGCCCCCGGATGATCCTCTTGAGCACCTCGTCGTCCACCTTCAGGGAAGGCGTGAGGGTGTCGGGCTCCTCGGCGCGGTCGCGCTCGCGCCGGAAGTGGAAGAGACCGGAGTTGTAGCGGTCGTCGGCGTTCTTGAAGAGGTCGAGCAGGCGGCCGTAGGCGTTGCCGCCGTTGAGGAGGGCCATCAGCCGCCCGTACTCCTCGCTCCCCCGGTCCTCGGCCATCCGCAGGAAGATTACGCGGTCTATGGTTAGCTGTACGGCGTGGTTTAGCTGGCGGGTGTTCAGGTCGTTTCGCACGGCGAGGTCGCGGGCCAGGGTGTCGCGCCAGCCCTCGATCTCGCGCAGGAACGCAGCGTTGACGGTCTCGGTGCCGCGCCTGCGGCGGTTCTCCTCCGCGTAGCGCTCCAGCGAACCTTCCAGGACGGCCTCGCGGCCGAAGAGGCCGTAGATGTCGTCCCAGCGCTCGGCGTAGTCGGTGTAGCGGAGGATGTCGAGGCGCGCGGTTGAGGCCTTGTCCTCCTTGTCCGGCTCGAAGCGGCAGTCGTAGACGGCGAACTCCTCGAAGTCCGTGAGCACCGAGAGGGACAGCTTGGCGGACCAGGCGTAGCGTCGCAGTTGCACCGCCGGGGCCACGTCGCCGAAGATGTCCACGGAGGGTTTCTTGGCCTCCAGGAAGAAGCGGCGCGAGCCCGCAAGGTAGAAGCCGTAGTCCGGGGCCTTCGTGCCGCCGCCGACCCGGATCTGGTCCTCCGAGACCACCTCCCGGTACGCTTCTTGCAATGCTTTCTCGTTGTACACGTCCCACCCGAGGCCGTGCTTGAACAGCGGGTCCAGGAAGTCCACCCGCACCTGCGCCTCGCTGAAGCGCCCGTTCTTGTAGTCGTCGAGGTTCGCGTCGAAACGCTCGACGAGCTTGTATACCTCGTCGGGTACTCCCATTCTTCCCTCTCCGCTAGCCCGCCTGCTAACTGTATTCTACCGGGCCTCCCGACAGAGCCGTACCCTGCTACACGGCACCCTTGTCCTTGAGGGCGCTGCGCAGGTAGTCGAGGAACTCGGCGGCCCGGCGTTCGGGGGCGCGGGTGAGGAGGCTTACGCTGACGTAGAGGGCGGTCGCCAGGGGCAGGCCCCACACCCCGGAGGCCTGCCCGAGGGGCCGGATGCCGGTTACCTCCAGGAAGAGGACGAGGGCGCCGGCGGCGATCACGCTGGATAGGACGCCCGCCGCGGTCCCGCGCTTCCAGAGGAACGCGCCCATGATGGCCGGTACGGTGACCAGGAGCCCCGCCGAGGAGGCGACGGAGAGGACCGCGATCAGGTCCAGCTCAAGACCGGCGAAGAGCAGGGCGAGCACGGCTATCACGGGTATGACGAGCTTGCCGACGAGGAGCTGCCGCCGCTCGCTGCCCCCGCCCGAGGAGTTGCCGTACACGTCGCGGGCAACGAGCGAGGAGAGCGTGAGGAGTATGGAGTCTATGGTCGAGATGGCGGCGGCCAGGATGCCGACTATGATCACTACGCCGACGACGGGCGGCACGAGGTCGCTGGAGATAAGGGCCGGCGTCGCGAGGTCCGCAGCCTCCAGGTCCGGGAAGCGCACGAGCGCGGCCATCCCCCAAAGCACGGCCACGATGGTGTAAACGAAACCGAAGGCCAGGAAGCCAAGTATCATGCGCCGCAGGTTCCTCAAGGAGCCGACCATGAAGAGCCGCTGGCTGACCTGCGGGTTGGAGATGCTGAAGAAGAACCACGGCAGCGTGAGCCCGATAAAGACGCTGAACGTGAAGTACTCCCCGATGCCGGGGACGCTGAGAGCGCCGGGGTGCTCCCCGGTGAGCCGCCCGAAGAACTCCCCGAAACCGCCCAGCCCGTAGACCACGAGCAGCACCGCCAGCGTGGTGGTCACGATCATGACGACCACCTGCAGCGCGTCCGTCCACACCACGGAGCGTATCCCCGCCACGAGAGAGAAGGTGACCGCGAGGACCGTGGCGATCAGGGTCCCCATGGTGAAGGATATTCCGCCGTCCGTGGTGCCCTGCAACAGGTAACCGATGCCCGCGAGCTGTACGGCGCTGTACGGTATCAGGAAGACGCAGCTCGCCAGCGCCGCGGTAACGGCCACGGCCCGGCTCGCGTACCGGTGCCCGAGCATCTCCGAAGGCGTCACGTACCCGAACTTCTTGCCGACCAGGAGGAACCGGGGGCCGAAGAAGGCCACCAGGGCCAGCCCCGAAAGGTAGATCATCTCGAACCCCAAAGCCCCCACCCCGCCCGCATAGGTCAGCCCCGCGAGCCCTATGAGCATGAAGGCGCTATAGGTCGTCGCGCTGTAGCTGAGGGCCGCCAGCACCCCGCCCATGGACCGGTTCCACAGGAAGTAGTCCGTCAACCCCCCGGTGCTCCGGCTCCGGGCCAGAAAAGCTACCACGAGGCTAATGACCACGTAGATCCCAAGCCCCAACCACACGAGCCCCACGCTCACCCTAGTCCCTCCACCGGCGCGTGATCAGGAAGTTCACTACGACCGCAACCGCAGCGAAGACCACCCAGAACAAGAAGCTCCCGTACGGAGAGTCAACCCCCCGCAACACCGTGTACGGCACCACGAACGCCAGCATCACGATCCCGAACAACACCCCGGCCCACAACAGACCTCGTCTCTCCAAGACCACCCCAACCGGCTCGTAACATCTACGGAGCCGCTCGCTACTCGAAATCGTTACAAACTGCCATGTTTGTAACAAACTGCCACTTCGAGTATCACACAGGGCGGGGGGCTACACAAGGTGGTGCGGGGTTAGCGCAGGCTCTTCCAGAACGGGGCCAGGGTCTCGCGGGCCACCTCGACGGGCTTTACGTCCCCGTGGTAGCTCCAGCGGGGCGGTTCCTGGCCGAGCCCCTCGGCCGTGGCGGCGACGCTCGCGGAGAGGGCTTCGAGATCGTATCCCCCTTCGAGCACGAGCGCGGGCGGCGAGGTCCCGAGCTCGCGGGTCAGGGCGGCGAGCTCGGCGGCGAAGCGGCCGAAGGACCCGGTTACGAGGCGCATGCCCCCGAGCGGGTCTGCGGCGTGGGCGTCGTAGCCCGCGGAGACTATGAGCAGCTCGGGACGGAACTCCCGCAGGACGGGGAGAAAGAGACCGGAGAACGCCGCCACGTAAGCCTCCTCGCCCGAGCCCGCGGGCAGCGGGGCGTTCACGGTGAAGCCCCGGCCCGGCCCGTCGCCCACCTCGCGGGTGCCGCCGGTGCCGGGGTAGAGCGGGCTCTGGTGAGCTGAGAGGTACAGTACGCCCTCGTCCCGGTAGAAGACGTCCTGGGTACCGTTGCCGTGGTGGACGTCCCAGTCCAGGATGGCGACCCTCCGGAGCCCCAGGGAGCGGGCATGTCCGGCGGCCACGGCGGCGTGGTTCAGGAGGCAGAAGCCCATGCCGTAGCCGCGCCCGGCGTGGTGCCCCGGAGGCCGGGAGACGGCGAAGGCGGCGGTGCCGGAGAGGGCGCTCTCCACCGCGCCCATGGCGGCACCACTGGCGAGCGAGGTCGCCTCCCAGGAGCCGGGGCCTAGGTCCGTGTCCGCGCTCAGGTATCCGGACGCCGCGCCGGACGCTCCCTCCAGGCACTTCAGGTAGGACGGGCTGTGGACCGCGCGGACAGCATCCTCCGGAGCCGGTCGGCAAGCGCGCCACGCCACCGGTACTCCCGCTCGTCCGGCCTCCTCTATCCCGGCGAGAGCCGCGGGGAACCGCTCCGGGCGCTCGACCGGCGCGCAGCGGTTCAGATGTCCCTCCGAAGCGGTATCGCTGTACACATGCAACATTGTGTCTCCTAACCAGGCCCGGCAGCGCACCAGCGGCTCAGGACCTTTCCCCAGGACCCTCTCGTCGCCCGGCGGTCCACCGCGACCGGCCGGACGGTAATCGTAACAACCCCGGCGCCCGCCCGGAAGTGCGCCCCTCCCCCCAGGGTGGACGCCCTCCCGCAGCGAGCCATAGCCGATACCCCGTATCGTTTACGGGGCCGGGCAGGAGGTACAGTACATCCTCGTGTAGTCGTTCGGCGGGAGGAGAGAGATGACGGTAAGAGACGGTTGGCGGGGGCGGTTCTTCGAGGACTTCGAGGTCGGGGACGTCTACGAGCACCCCCTGGGCCGGACGGTGACCACGACCGACAACATCTGGTTCACCCTGCTCACCCAGAACACCGCGCCGATACACTTCGACCACCACTACGCCTCGCAGACCGAGTTCGGCAGACCTCTCGTGGACTCGACCTTTACCGTGGCGCTGGTGACCGGCCAGAGCGTCACCGACGTCTCCCAGAACGTGATGGCGAACCTCTCGTGGGACGAAGTTCGGCTCCCCGCCCCCGTCTTCGAGGGAGACACGATCTACTCCCGCTCGGAGGTCCTGGAGAAGCGGGAATCCCGCTCGCGGCCGAACGTAGGGATAGTCGCGGTCAAGACTACCGGCTACAACCAGGAGGGTACGGTCGTGATCACGTTCAAGCGCACGGTCATGGTCTACAAGAAGGACCACTCGCCCCAGTCCTCCCGTCCGATCCCGAAGGAGGGTTAGGCGGGCGGCGCGGATGCTATGCTCTTCGGCAACTACGCGGAGGAACGGAGATATGCGAGAGATAGAGGTAGGCGAGGTAACACAGCTCGTACGAGACCTGTGCATAGAGACCAACACGTGCCTCCGGGAGGACCAGATGGCCGCCCTCCGGAGGGCGCGGGGTGATGAGGAGTCTCCTCTGGGCCAGGAGGTGCTCGACCAGCTCCTGGAGAACGCGGCCGTGGCCTGCTCGGAGGGCGTGCCCTTCTGCCAGGACACGGGCTACGCGGTCTTCTTCATAGAGCTCGGTCAGGAGGTGCGCTTTACCGGAGGGCACCTCGGCGAGGCGATAGACGAGGGTGTCCGTCGGGGCTACGTTGAGGGCTTCCTTAGGAAGTCCATCGTCGGCAGCCCTATAGAGCGGGAGAACACCGGAGACAACACCCCGGCGGTCGTCTACTACGACCTGGTGCCGGGCGAGGCTCTGAAGGTCACGATGCTCGTAAAAGGCGCGGGCTGCGACAACATGAGCGCGCTCCGGATGCTCACCCCGGCCGAGGGCCTCGACGGTGCCAAAGAGTTCGTGGTAGAGACCATAGAGAAGGCCGGCCCCAACGCGAGCCCGCCGGTGACGGTCGGGGTGGGCATCGGGGGTCCTTTCGAGAAGGCGGCGCAGCTCGCCAAGAAGGCCCTGACCCGCACCTCGGGAGAGCCGAGCCCCGACCCCGGGCTTGCAGAGCTAGAGCGAGACCTCCTGGCCCGGATCAACGCTACCGGCATCGGCCCCGCAGGCTACGGTGGCACCCAGACCGCCCTCGCCGTACACGTAGAGAGCCACCCCACACACATCGCGCAGTTCCCCGTGGCAGTGAACATCGACTGCCACTCCCACCGCACCCGCCGGGCGGAGCTCTAGCCGTGGCCGAGGAGATAGTCCGCCTCACAGCCCCCCTCTCCTTCGAGGACATAGAGCCCCTGAGCACCGGAGACATCGTCCGCCTCTCGGGCACCATCTACACCGCCCGCGACGCCGCCCACGCCCGGATGGCCGAGGCCATAGAGGCCGGAGAGGAGCTGCCCTTCGACCCCGAGGGACAGGTCATATACTTCACCGGCCCCGCACCCGCAAAGCCCGGTCAGGTGATGGGACCCGCCGGCCCCACCACCTCCTCCCGCATGGACCGCTACTCGCCGCTACTCGTGGAGCGGGGTCTGCGCGGCATGGTCGGCAAGGGGCTCCGCTCGGAGGCTGTCAGGGAGTCCATGCAGGAGCACGGTTGCGTGTACTTCGGGGCCGTGGAGGGCACGGCGGCGCTCCTCTCCCGGAGCGTAAAGTCCGTGGAGGTCGTGGCCTACGAGGACCTGGACTCGGAGGCAATAAGGAAGCTCGAGGTAGAAGAGTTCCCGGCCGTGGTCGTGAACGACCTCCACGGTGGCGACCTCTACATTGAGGGCCGCGAACGCTGGAGACGCGCACCAAACTGGGGATAACCCCGGACGTACCGGTGGTCCCGGCACACCCCGGACATTTGATCTAGCTCACGCGGTAACCCTCCGCCACTTGACGCCCCGTGTCCCATGCACTATTTTCAACCCACGTTATTGCAAATAGTTGTCATTAACGGCTTTTCCGGAGATCTCTCCGGCGGCAACGGGTCCGGCAAGCGCCGGGCAGATAGCGGCAGTGTGCCGGAAGCGCGAGGAGAGGGAGAGTAGCGTGGCGTCAGATAGACGGGAGAGTTCGGGGCCGCTGCGGGTGGCGGGTCTCTTCGGGCTTCTGGTGGTAATGGCGGTCCTCTTCTCCGCCTGTGGACAGGAAGAGGAAGACGGTAACGGCGGTGGCGGCGGCGAAGGAGAGAGCGCCGGGGTCCAGGAGGGTGAGGAGCAGGTCTCCGGCGGCGGGGAGACGCTGACCATATATTCGGGGCGCAACGCGGAGCTTGTAGGCCCGATCATCGACGAGTTCCAGGAGGAGAGCGAGATAGACGTCCAGGTCCGCTACGGTGACACGGCGGAGCTCGCGGCGACCATCCTGGAGGAGGGTGAGAACAGCCCGGCCGACATCTTCTTCGCCCAGGACGCCGGGGCTCTCGGGGCCATCGGGGACGAGGGGCTCTTCACGGAGCTTCCCCAGGAGGACCTGGACCGCGTCGAGGACCGGTTCCGCTCCACCGAGGACGAGTGGGTCGGCATATCAGGCCGGGCGCGGGTCGTCTCCTACAACACGGAGAGCCTGACCGAGGAGGACCTGCCGGAGTCCATACTGGACTACACCGACCCCGAGTGGGAGGGTCGCATCGGCTGGGCCCCGACCAACGGGTCTTTCCAGGCCTTCGTGACGGGCCTGCGGGTCTCGGAGGGTGAGGACGTGGCCCGCGAGTGGCTCGAGGGCATACAGGCCAACGACCCCGCCGTCTACGAGGACAACACCAGCACCCTCGAAAGCGTAGCCGCCGGCGAGGTGGACGTGGGGTTCACCAACCACTACTACCTGTTCCGGGCGCTAGAGGAGCAGGGCGAGGGCTTCGGGGCCCGCAACTACTACCCCGAGGGCGGCGACCCGGGAGCCCTGATCAACGTTGCCGGGGCCGGCATACTCCAGACCTCGGACAACCCCGAGGAGGCCGAAGCGTTCATAGAGTACATGCTCTCCGACGGGGCCCAGCAGTACTTCGCCGAGGAGACCTACGAGTACCCGCTGGTCGAGGGCGTCGAGACCGACGAGGAGCTACAGCCCCTCTCCGAGGTCGAGACCCCGGACGTGGACCTGAGCGACCTCGAAGACCTGGAAGGCACGCTGGACCTGATGCAGGAGACGGGGGTCCTCTAAGCTGGCATCCCCCGCCACCACACTGTCCGAGCGGCTGCGGAGCGCGAGGAGGGCCGCCAAGAAGAGCCCTCCCGCCTTCGTGTGGGTACCGGCCGCCGTCGTCGCGCTGGCTATGGTGCTACCGCTGGTCTACCTCGTGGTGCGGTCCCTCTCCTCCGGGTGGGCAGAGGCCGTCGCCATCGCGCTCGAAGCCTCCTCGCTGGCTACGCTGACCCGGACCGTCGTGCTCGCCGCTACGGTGACCGCTGCCTCCGTCCTGATAGCCGTGCCGCTCGCGTGGCTGACCGCCCGCTCGGACCTGCCGGGCCGCCGGTGGTGGGCCGTGCTCGGAGCCCTGCCGCTGGTAATACCGTCCTTTGTAGGCGGGTTCGTGCTCGTGAGCGCGTTCGGTCCGCGGGGGCTGCTTCAGGAGGCTCTGGCACCGCTTGGCGTGGAGCGGCTGCCCTCCATCTACGGCTTTCCGGGAGCCGTGCTCGCGCTGACGCTCTTCACCTACCCGTACATGTTCCTGATCGTGCGGGCCGCGCTGCGGGGCATGGACCTCTCGATGGAGGAGGCCGCGAGGAGCCTAGGGAGCAGCGCCTACGCGGCGTTCTTCAGGGTAACCCTCCCCCAACTCCGGCCCGCCATAGTCGCCGGGGGTCTGCTGGTTGCGCTGTACACGCTCAGCGACTTCGGGGCGGTTTCGCTGCTGCGCTACGACACGTTTACCCGACAGATCTACCTGCAGTACAGCTCGGCTTTCGACCGCACCCCGGCGGCGGTGCTCGCGGTGATGCTGGTCCTGCTCGTCGGCGCGATACTCACCATGGAGCTGTGGGCCCGCGGGCGGGCGGGCTACTTCCAGACCGGAGCGCGGAACGCCGCACCCGTGGCGCTCGGCCGGTGGCGGCTCCCGGCGCTCGTGTTCTGCTCCCTGGTGGTGCTGGTCGCGCTGGTCGTGCCGGTCGGGGTACTGGTGTTCTGGCTGTTGCGGGGGCTGGCTTTCGGCGAGTCCCTGAACCCCGTGTGGCAGACGGCGGCCAACTCGCTGTACGTCTCGGCCCTCGCGGCCGGGGTGGCCGTGCTCGCCGCGCTGCCCGTCGCGGTGCTCTCGGTCCGGTTCCCGGGGCGGGTCTCCTCTCTGGTCGAGAGGCTCACCTACGTGGGGTTCGCCCTTCCGGGGGTGGTCCTGGCGCTCTCGCTGGTCTTCTTCGGGGCCACCTACGCACCCGCGCTCTACCAGACGCTGGGGCTCCTCGTCTTCGCCTACGTCGTGCACTTCCTGCCCCAGGCGGTCGGCGCCACGCGGGCGGCCCTCCTGCAGGCCCGGCCGAGCATAGAGGAGGCGGCCCGGAGCCTCGGGCGGGGACCCTTGAGCGTGATGAGGACTGTAACCATACCCCTCGCCCGCTCCGGCATCCTGGCCGGAGCGGCGCTCGTCTTCCTCACCACCATGAAGGAGCTTCCGGCAACGCTCCTGCTCGGCCCGACCGGCTTCGGCACCCTCGCCACCCAGGTCTGGAGCGCGAGCTCCGAGGCCTTCTTCGCCCGGGCCGCCGCCCCGGCGCTCCTGCTAATATTGCTCTCCGCACCGCCGTTGTACCTCTTGACTATCCGGGAGAAGATCACTTGACCACCAAGAGCGACGCCACCGTAGTGCGCCTGCGCGAGGTAACCAAGCGTTTCGGCGGTGTCGAGGCGGTGCGGGACGTGAGTCTCGAGATCCGGCGGGGCGAGTTGCTCTCGCTACTCGGCCCCTCCGGGTGCGGCAAGACCACGACCCTCCGGCTGCTCGCAGGCTTCGAGAACCCGGACGGGGGCTGGATCGAGATCGACGGCCGCCGGGTCGCCGATGGCGGTAGTGCCCCCGTGCCGCCCGAGCACCGCCGGGTCGGGATGGTCTTCCAGGACTACGCTCTCTTCCCCCACCTGACGGTCGAGAAGAACGTCGCCTACGGTCTCCCCCGCAGCGCCAAGCGCAAGAACCGCATCCAGGAGGTGCTGGCCCTGACACGGCTGGACGGCCTCGGCAACAGGATGCCCCACGAGCTCTCCGGCGGCCAGCAACAACGGGTAGCCCTCGCCCGCGCCCTCGCACCCGAGCCCGCGCTGGTCCTCTTAGACGAGCCCTTCTCCAACCTCGACGCCGCCCTGCGGGGCCAGGTCAGGAGCGAGGTGCGCGAGATCCTGACGGATGCCGGGGCCACGGCGGTCTTCGTTACCCACGACCAGGAGGAGGCCCTCTCCATCGCCGACGAGGTGGCGGTAATGCTGGAGGGCAACCTGGTCCAGAAGGCCCCGCCGGAAGAGCTCTACCACCGTCCCGCCACCCGCGAGGTCGCCGAGTTCGTCGGGGAGGCGAACTTCCTCTCCGGCGTGGCCGAGGGGAGCTGCGTCCGGACCGCCCTGGGAGAGATAGAGTGCCGGGGAGCCTCGGGTGGAGAGGTAGAGGCGATGCTCCGGCCAGAGTTCGTGACGCTGAGCAAGCTCCCGGAGCAGGAGTATCCGGGGTGCGAGGGCACGGTAGTCGGCCGGGAGTTCTACGGGCACGACCAGCTCATAAAGGTCCGGCTCGACTGCGGGGTGGAGGTCTCCTCCCGCCTCGGCCCCGGGCCCGGCTTCCGGGTCGGCTCGCGGGTCTCGGTCCGGGCCGCGAGCCCGGCCGTCACCTATCCCGGCGGCTGAGACCGTTATCGTGCCGTGTGAACCTGGCTCCCACGGTACTTCCGCGAAAGAATCGCATCGAGAGACCAGGCCCCCGCACCGACGACCAACAGGAATATAGATCCCAGAAGCATCGCGTAGTCCAGGCGTACGGCGTGTACCGCCTCCCAGAAACCATCCTCGAGCAAGACTGGGACCTTGGTAGTCGTGATCGCCACCACCATAATCACGATAAGAGGTATCGCGTCGACTCTCGTCAACAGACCGAGCAAGATGAGCAAGCCGCACCCTAGCTCGAATGTTCCAACGATCAGGGAGATGAGCTCCGGATATTGCATCCCCATCTCCTGAAAACGTCCCACACCGTACTCGTCCGGAAAGAGGAACTTCTGGGTTCCCGCGGCGAGAAATACAAACGCAAGTATGAGCCGGATCAGGATCGGGGCCGGCGACTCGGAGGTCGATAAAAGACGTTTCAGCGTAACTATTCAGCCGCCTTTCCGCCCCCCTGTCGGCGCTTTTCATGAATAAAGCCTTGCGTAGTTCGGTCCCAGCAGCCGAAGCAGAGTCTCTAGCTCGCCGCGCAGGTTGAGTACCAGCTTCTCTTTAACAGCCTCTCCGGCCCCGACCGTCAGCAAATGGACGTCCTCGAACATCTCGAAGAGGTATCGTCGGAAGTTGTGGATCGAGATTTCAAAAGGCACGCGGTGTATCTTCCCTATGAGCTAATCGAAAGAGCCGACGTTGACGGCGTCGGCGGGAAGGATACACCGCTATGGGAAGAGTACACCAGCACACAGAGGACCGCGAACAGACGATGCTCGATCTGGACGAGATCGC
>JACCZN010000048.1 GCA_013695915.1 Rubrobacter sp. | reverse complement strand
TGGCCCCTGCAGTTCGGGCTGGCGTGCTGCGCCATCGAGATGATGTCCTCCGGCATGGCCCACAACGACCTCGACCGCTTCGGCGCCGGCTTCTTCGTCGGCTCTCCCCGGCAGGCGGACGTCATGATCGTCTCCGGCACCGTCTCCACCAAGATGGCCGAGCGCATGACGCGGCTCTACGAGCAGATGGCGGAGCCCAAGTGGGTGATAGCGATGGGGGCCTGCGCCATAAGCGGCGGCCCGTTCCTCGACGGCTACTCGGTTCTCATGGGAGCCGACCGGGTCATACCAGTAGACGTGTACGTCCCCGGCTGTCCGCCGAGGCCCGAGGCCCTGACCTTCGGGATACTCACGCTGCAGAAGAAGATCGAGCGGGACAATCAGGTCTACTACAACAAGCCCCGCCCGGCGCTCGTCGCCGAGGACGGCGGTTTCCTGGAGTACCTCCCCGGGCGGGAGTACGCGGAGATCAGCGAGGGCAAGTCCGACCGCCCTGAAGGGATAAAGCCCCTCAAGCGCACCTACGTCTTCGAGCGCAAGGGCATGCCGCCCGCCTCGCAGACGGATGTCGGCTGGATCCCGAAGGAAGTAAAGAAGAAGCTCAAGGAAGAAGAGAAGGCGAGGAAGGCCGCCGCGGAGAACGGCGGGGAGGAGCCGGCGCCGGAGAAATCCACCCCAGAGAGAGGCGAGGGCTAGCGTGGCTATACGGCTGCCGGAGGGCGACCTCGAGACCCGCCTGGAGCGGTACCAGGAGGGGCTCCGGGCCCACGGGAACATAGAGGAGTACGAGACGAAGGGCAACACCGTGCAGGTCACGACCGCTCCCGGAGAGGTGCCGGCTGTCCTGGCGGCGGCCCGCGAGGAGTTGAACATCCTGCACCTGTCGTTCATCACGGTGGTGGACCGGCAGGGCTCCTTCGAGCTCACCTACGAGCTCCTGGACCTCCGCGGAGGGCGCGTCAGGGTAAAGACCACCGTCGAAGGCGAGGAGCCGGTCATCAGCACGGCGACGCACGTGTATCCTACGGCCAACTGGCACGAGCGGGAGGCCTACGACATGTTCGGCATGGCCTTCGCCGGTCACCCGGACCTCCGGCGGCCGTATATGTGGCAGGACCACTTCGACCACCACCCGCTGTTGAAGAGCTTCGAGATCAGCACCAAGCGGACCTTTGAGGGGTTGAGATAGATGCTTAGCGAAGAGCACGTAAAGGGCGAGACGGCGCTCAGCGGACGGGCCAGCGCCCGTTTGACGGCCCCGGACGTCCGCACCGAGTTCGGGCTCGAGACGCTCGACATGAACATGGGGCCGCAGCACCCGGCGATGCACGGGCTCCTGCGGCTGGTGTTGGAGCTCGACGGGGAGACCGTGGTCCGGTGCGACCCCATAATGGGCTACCTGCACCGGTGCCAGGAGAAGATCGCGGAGAACCGGATGTACCCGGCCGTCATACCCCTGACCGACCGGCTCGACTACTTCGCCAACATGCACATGGAGCACGGGTACGTACTGGCCGTGGAGGACATGCTCGACGTGGAGATACCGCCGCGGGCCGAGGCCATCCGGGTCCTCATGTGCGAGCTCATGCGCATCGCGAGCCACACCCCGTCCATAGGCTTCCTGATGCTGGAGCTCGGGGCTTTCACTCCGATCCTCTACTCGTTCCGGGAGCGGGAGCGGATACAGACCATCTTCGAGGCCGTGACCGGCGCGCGGATGATGTTCCATTACATAAGGCTCGGCGGTGTAAAGGCCGACCTCCCGCCCGACATCCCGGAGAAGATCTGGGAGTACATAGAAGACCTGGAGAGCAACTTCCAGCGGGACTTCGTGGACCTGATAGAGGGCAACGAGATCTTCATTGCCCGCACGCGGGGGGTAGGCCGTATCACCCCGGAGAAGGCGCTGGAGATGGGGCTCACCGGGCCGCCGCTGCGGTGTACCGGGGTGGACATGGACCTGCGGCGCGACTACCCGTATAGCTGGTACCCGAACGTGGACTTCGACGTGATCACCGACGAGGGCGGGGACGTCGAGGCCTCCTACCGCGTGCGGATCAAGGAGATCCTGCAGAGCATCCGCATCATCAAGCAGGTCCTCGAGAACCTGCCGGAGGGCGAGGTCATGGCGGACATGGGACGCCGGATACGGCCCGCCGAAGGCGAGGGCTTCGGGCGGGTCGAGAGCCCGCGCGGGGAGTTCGCCGTCCACGTCGTGAGCGACGGCTCGGATACGCCCTACCGCGTCCACTACCGGGACCCGAGCTTCGTGAACATGCAGCTCCTGCAGGAGATCATCCCCGGCCACTACCTGCCGGACATCATGCCGATAATGGGCCTGATAGACCCCGTCTCCGGCGGCTGGGACAAGTAGGGTCGGGCGCGTGCTGGAGATACTCAACCAGGAGCCCATACGCTTCATACTCGCCTTCGGGGCCACGATCTTCCTGGTCCTGAACCTCGCGGCCATACTGACGATGGCCGAGCGGAAGGTGGCGGGCTACATCCAGATGCGCTACGGGCCGAACCGGGTCGGCCCGCGCGGGCTGCTGCAGCCGGCGGCGGACGTCTTCAAGCTGTTTACCAAGGAGAACCTCGCCCCGACCAAGGCCGACCTGTGGACCTTCCTGATCGCGCCGATAGCGATGTTCCTGCCGGCCGCGCTGGTCTGGATCGTCATCCCGTTCGCGCCGGGGGCCGTGATCGCGGACCTCAACGTCGCCATAGTCTTCTTTCTGGCGATAACCTCCATAAGCTCGCTCGGGATAATAATGGCGGGATACGGGAGCCGGTCGAACTTCTCCCTGCTCGGTGCTCTGCGGGGTGCGGCGCAGATAGTCTCCTACGAGGTGCCGATGATCCTGAGCCTCCTCGGGGTCATCATGCTTACGGGGAGCCTCTCCCTGGTGGACATGGTCAGCAACCAGGCCGGCGGCTTCTGGAACTGGCACTTCATCTCCCAGTTCCCGATGTTCCTCGTGTTCTACATAGCGGGGCTCGCCGAGGTCCAGCGGGTGCCGTTCGACCTCGCGGAGGGTGAGAGCGAGATCGTGGGCGGCTTCCAAATCGAGTACTCCGGCATGACCTGGGGGCTCATACAGGCGGCGGAGTTCGCGGCGATGGGCGTGATCTCGGCGGTCGCCGCGACGGTCTTCCTCGGTGGCTGGCAGCCGCCGCTGCCCTTCCTCGACCTCGGGCAGTTCAACTTTATCTGGCTCGGGCTCAAGGTCTCCCTGATTATCTTTACGTTCCAGTTGATCCGATGGAGCCTGCCGCGCTTCAGGATGGACCAGCTCATGGACCTGGGCTGGAAGATACTCGTGCCGATCTGCGTGGCCTGGATCTTTGTTACCGCCGCCGCGATGCTGGTGTTCTAAGGAGGGTTTGCGAAAAATATGCCACAGCTAGGACAGGGACTCTTGAAGGGGATGAGCGTGACGCTCGGCCACCTCTTCAAGAAGAAGATTACGCGCCAGTACCCGGAGTACAAGCGGGACCTCCCGGAGAGGAGCCGCGGGATGCTCACGGTGGATATGGACCGCTGCATCGCGTGCCTGCAGTGCATGCGGGTCTGCCCGGACCACTGTATCTCCATAACCCAGGAGAAGCGCGACGTGGACGGCTCCGGGAAGCCCAAGCCGTACGCGATAGGCTTCGTGATCGACGACTCGCGCTGCATGTACTGCTCGCTGTGCGTCGAGGTCTGCCCGGTGAACTGCATCTACCACACCGAGGAGTTCGAGGCCCAGGCCTACAACCGCCTGGAGCTCGCCCGGCAGTTCGGCGAGCGGCCGGTGGACCCGACCGTGGACCCGAAGCCCCCCGTGAAAAAGAAGAAGCCCGCCGCTGGCGGAGCCAAGGGCGGAGACAAAGCCGTCAAGGACGAGGCGGACGGCGATGAAGCTCCGAAGAAGGCCCCGAGGCGTAAGAAAGACTCGGCGGCTTGATCGTCGCGTTCGGGTTCCTGGCCTCGATGTCCCTGGGCTGCGCGCTGGGCGTCGTGTTGAGCCGGAACGTGATCCACTCCGCGCTCTTTATGTCGGGGTCTTTCCTCGGGATTGCGGGGTTCTTCGTGATGCTGAACGCGCCGGCGCTCGCGGCGTTTCAGGTGCTCATCTACGTGGGGGCGGTCACGGTGGTGATACTGTTCGGGATCATGTTCACGCAGCGGCCGTCGGTGAGCTCTTTCCGGACGATCATCCAGCGCCAGCACATGCCGGGCTTGGTCGTGGCTGCCGGGCTCGCGGTGTTCCTCTCCTACATCGTCTCCGTGCAGGAGTGGGGCGGGCAGACCGAGCCCGGACAGGGACCGCAGGAGACGGCGACGTTCGGCGAGAACCTCTTGGGGGTCGGCGGGCCGGAGATCTTCGGCCTGCTCTTCCAGGTCTCGGCGGTGCTCTTGATGGTTTCCATAGTCGCGGCCGTCGTGATCAGCCGCCGCAAGACGGACGAGGGGGGCTGAGCCGAAGTGCAGGAGGTACTCGATGTATTGAACCAGGCCCTGCCTATCGAAGGGTACCTGGTGGTCGGCGCGCTGATGTTCGCCATCGGAGCGTGGGGAGCGCTCATCCGGCGGAACGCCGTGGTCGTCTTCATGTGCATAGAGCTGATGATCAACGGCGTGGTGTTGACGCTGGTGGCCTTCGGGGATTACCTTCCCCAGGCGGGCGGCGTCGGAGCCAGCTACGCGGTGCTCGTGATCGCTATAGCCGCCGCGGAGGTAGCGGTCGGGCTCGCCATCGTACTGGCCGTGTTCCGGTCCCGGCGCACGGTCAACGTGGACGAAGCCAACCTGATGAAATGGTAGGGTAGACGCCGATGCGCGGGGGGAGGAGCTAGGTGGATCAAAGCGTCGGAGGGCAGCTGGTAATAGCTGCGATACCGGGTATACCGGCACTCGTATTCCTCGTGCTGGCGCTCTTCGGACGCTACCTGGGGGAGAACGCGCAGTTCGTCGCCATCTTCGGGGTGGTAGGCTCGCTGGTCTTCTCGGCTACCGCGCTGGTGCTGGTGGTCGGCGGCGGCCAACCTTTAGACTTCGCGGTGAACTGGATAGACCTCGGCGAGGGCGGTTCGTTCCCGATAGGGGTGTTCGTGGACGGGCTGGCGGCGGTGATGCTGGTCGTGGTCTGTTTCGTGAGCCTGATGGTGCAGCTCTACTCGGGAGCCTTCATGGAGGGCGACCGGCGCTTCTCCTGGTACTACGCGGTCCTGAACCTGTTCACCGCCTCGATGCTCGGTCTCGTCCTGGCCCCGAACTTTATCCAACTCTACATCTTCTGGGAGCTCGTGGGGGTGTGCTCGTACCTGCTGATCGGGCACTGGTTCGAGAAGCCCTCGGCGGTGGCAGCGGCCAAGAAGGCGTTTATCGTGACCCGCATCGGGGATGCGGCGCTCTTCGTCGCGATCATCATGTTCTGGCGGGCCACGGGGACGACCTCTTTCGAGGGGATCTCGCAGGCCGCGCAGGCGGGGTTCATCGGCGGCGGCGTCCTTACGGCGGCGGTGATACTGGTCTTCGTCGGGGCTATCGGCAAGAGCGCGCAGTTCCCCTTGCACGTCTGGCTCCCGGACGCCATGGAGGGGCCGACGCCGGTCTCGGCCCTGATCCACGCGGCCACCATGGTCGCCGCGGGGGTCTTCCTCGTGGCCCGGACCTACGACATCTTCGTGCAGAGCCCGACCGCGATGCTGACGGTGGCGTACATCGGCGGGTTCACCGCGATCATGGCGGCGACGATGGCGATTACCAAGACGGACATAAAGCGCGTGGTCGCTTACTCCACGGTCTCCCAGCTCGGGTACATGATGCTCGGCCTCGGGGTGGGGGCGTACACGGCGAGCATCTTCCACCTCTACAACCACGCCTTCTTCAAGGCGCTCCTCTTCCTCGGGGCGGGCAGCATCATCTACGCGATGAACAGCTACAACCTGCAGAACATGGGCGGCCTGCGGCGCAGGATGCCGGTCACGTTCTGGACCATGGTCATCGCGGGGCTCTCGCTGGCGGGCATATTCCCGCTCGCCGGTTTCTGGAGCAAGGACCTGATCGTGGCGGAGGCCTTCGAGGCGCACTTCTACGTGCTCTACGGGATGGCGCTCCTGACGGTGCTCCTGACGGCCTTCTATATCTTCCGCGCGATCTTCATGGCGTTCGCCGGCGAGCCCCGCACCGAGGAGGCGCGGGAGGCCACCGAGTCGCCGGGGATCATGACGGGACCGATGGTGATACTGGCGTTCCTGGCCGTGGTGAGCGGCTGGGTCGGGCTCCCCGACGGCTTCCTCGGCCTTCCCGTGAGGGACCTCTTCGGCGAGGTCGTCGCCCCGACGGCCTTCGCCCAGGAGCAGCTCGGCATCGAGCCCCACGGGTTCGACTACCTCCTGGCCGCGGTGGCCGTGGTCATGGCGCTTGGGGGCATAGGCCTCGCCTACCTGCTCTACGTGCGCCGGCCGGAGCTCTCCGGGCAGCTCTCGCGCCGGTTCGCCGGTGTCCACACCTTCCTCGAGAAGGGCTGGTACTTCGACGCGCTCTACGGCGCGACCTTCGTGAGGGGTGCTTCCGCGCTCGCCAGCGCGGTCCGCGGGTTCGACGGGCGGGTGCTCGGCGGGCTGGTCGGCGGCGTCGGCCGGAGCATCCGGTGGAGCGGGGAGCGCATGAAGCCGGTGCAGAGCGGCGGCGTCCAGAACTACGCGTTGTTTATCCTGTTGAGCGTGCTAATAATAGGGGTGATAGTGGGGGCTGAGGCTCTGTTGATAGTGGTCGCGCTTATAGCGCTCTTCACGATAGCCGCCGTGGCGGTGGGGGCGCGGCTGTGATCACCACGATAGCCATATTCCTGCCGCTGCTCGGAGCACTCCTGATGATGCTGCTCCCCGCCTCTTTCGGGGAGCGCAACGTGCGGTACGTAGCCCTCGGGGTTGCGGCGGTGCCGCTCTTGCTCGGGCTCTACATATACCTCGCCTACGGGGCGAACCTCGGCGCCGGGGCCTTGAGCCAGGACGTCACCTGGATAGAGACGTTCAACATCGGCTACCGGGTCGGGCTCGACGGGCTCGGCTTCGGGATGTTCCTCCTGTCGGCGCTTCTGACGCTGGTGGCCGTGGTCGCCGCGTGGGACGTGCAGCGGAACCTCCGGCAGTACTTCGCCATACTCTTCCTCGCCGAGGTCGGCATGCTCGGCGTCTTCGCGGCGCAGGACCTGGTGCTGTTCTACATATTCTTCGAGCTGACGCTGGTACCCATGTACCTGCTCGTCGGTTTCTGGGGGGACGAGAACCGGGGGCCGGCCGCGATCAAGTTCTTCCTCTACACGTTCCTGGGCAGCACGGTGATGCTGGCGGGCTTCCTGGCCTTCGGCATCCTGGCGGGTACGTTCTCCATAAGCGGCCTCGACGCCGGGGCCGGCCTCGGCGGGACCGCGCAGGTGGCGCTCGCCGCCCCGATACTCCTCGGGCTCCTGATCAAGGTGCCCGCGGTGCCGCTGCATAGCTGGCTCCTGGACGTCTACGTGTCGAGCCCGACCTCGACCAACGTGATGCTCTCGGGCATCCTGCCGAAGCTCGGGACCTACGGCATCATAAAGATAGCCATACCCCTCTTGCCGCAGGGCGTACAGCCGTTCCTGCCGTACATCGCGGCCCTCGGGGTGCTGAACATCGTGTACGGGGCCTTCGTGGCCTTTGCGCAGCCGGACCTCAAGGCCCTCGTAGCGTACTCCTCTATCGGGACGCTCGGCTTCATCCTGCTGGGCGCGGCCTCGGTGAACGCGGTCGGCCTGAACGGGGCGGTCCTGCAGCAGGTGACGCACGGCCTGTACTCGGCGCTGCTGTTTATCCTGGTCGGCGTCATAGCGGCCCGTACCGGGACCCGGCAGATAGCAGAGCTCGGCGGGCTCATGGCCCGGATGCCGTGGGCCGGGGGGCTCCTGGCGCTCGGGGCTCTGGCGGCGATGGGGCTGCCGGGGCTCGCGGTCTTTGTCTCGGAGTTCATGAGCATCATGGGCGGCTTCGAGGCGTACCCGATCCAGGGGGCACTGGCGGCTCTGGGCATCGTCCTCTCGGCGATGTACCTGCTGTACATGCTCGCCGGGGTGGTCTTCGGGCCGGTGGAGAGGCCGGAGTTCGAGCGGGTCGAGGACGCCGGGCCCGTGGAGATGACGGCCATCGTGCCGCTCGCGGTGCTGCTCGTGGTGCTGGGTATCTTCCCGGGCCTGCTCATCGGGATTCAGAGGCCGGCCGTGGAGCTCGTGCTGGCCGCTATAGGAGGTAGCTAGTGGGAGTCGTTACGGCAGAGACCTTCGTGGGCCTCATCCCGGAGTTGGTCACGCTCGGCTTTCTGGTGCTGGTCCTGCTCCTCGGGGTCTTCAACCCCCAGTCCCCGAACCAGACGGCGGCGCTGGCGGCGCTCGGCACGGTCGCGGTCTTCGCCAGCACCGTCGTGCTGCTCGCCAGCGGTTTCTCCGGCAGCTTCTTCGGGGACGGGTTCGTGGTCGACAACTTCGCCCTGTACTTCAAGCTCGTGGTCTCGGCGTCGGCGTTCTTCGCGGTGCTGGCTGCGGCGCGCTGGGCGGCCGGGACGGGTGACGCGCCGGAGTACCTCGCCCTGATCCTCGCGGTGGTGCTCGGCTCCCTGCTGCTGGTCTCCATGAGGGACCTGTTCGGCATCTTCCTCGCGCTCGAGCTCGCCACGATACCGTCCTACGCGCTGGTCGCCTTCGACCGGAGCCGCCGGGAGAGCTCCGAGGGCGCGATGAAGTACCTGGTGACCGGCGTTATAGCGTCGGCGATCCTGCTCTACGGGATGGTCCTGATCTACGGTGTTGCGGGTTCCGCCGCGCTGGCGGATGTCGCGGAGGTGTTCACCGGACAGCTCTCACCGGTCGCGGTGCTCGGGCTGGTTCTGCTGGTGAGCGGGTTCGCCTTCAAGCTCTCTGCGGTACCGTTCCACTTCTGGACCCCGGATGCCTATCAGGGAGCGCCCACGAGCGCCGCGGCGTTCCTCTCGGTGGCTCCCAAGGCGGCGACCTTCGCCGTCCTCTTGCGGATACTCCTGGAAGGGATGCCGGAGGCGGCGGCCACGTGGACCTCGGTCATGGTCTTTCTGGCTATCGCAACGATGTTCGTCGGGAACCTCTTTGCGCTACGGCAGAGGAACGTGAGGCGGATGCTCGCCTACAGCTCGGTGGCGCACTCGGGGTACATCCTCGCGGCGTTCGCGGCCCTGCAGGGCTCGGCGGTGCCGACGGCGGTGGAGGCGGTGCTTATCTACTCGGCGGCCTACGCGGTGATGAACCTGGGGGCGTTCCTCGTGATAGACCTCGTGGGAGAGGACAGCACGAGCTACAACGGCCTGATCCGGAACCGTCCCGGCATCGCGGTGTGCATGGGTATCTTTATGGCGGCGCTCGTGGGGCTGCCGCCGCTCTCGGGCTTCTGGGGCAAGGCGTGGGTGATCTTCGCGGGCGCCGAGGCCGGAACGGTCGCGCTCTACGTGGTGATCGGGGCCGTAGTGGTCAACAGCGTCCTCTCGGTACCCTACTACTTCGGCATCGTGCGCAACATGTTCTTCGAGGAGCCAAAGGAGATGACGGAGGAGCCCAAGGGCACGGGTGCCGTGACGGCCTCGGTCTACGTCCTGGCGGCCGCGACGGTCCTCTTCGGCCTCTTCGTAGGTCCCCTCTCGGCGCTCGCCCGGGCCTCCGGTTTGCTGTAGACTCACAGGTCCTATGAAGGCAGTCATCTTGGTGGGCGGCAAGGGAAGCCGCCTCAGGCCGATCACCTACCACGTCCCGAAGGCGCTGGTGCCGCTGCGCAACCGGCCGTTCATGGGGTACATGGTGGACTTCCTGAAGGGCGGGGGCCTGGACGGGGTGGTGCTCTCCCTGGGGTACCTGCCGGACCCCATACAGGAGTACTTCGCCGGAAGACCGGACCTTGAAGGCTTCTCGCTCGACTACGCGATGGAGGACAGGCCCCTCGGCACGGCGGGCGGTATAAAGAACGCCGGGGCGTACCTCGACGGCGAGCCGCTGGTGGTGGTGAACGGGGACATCCTCACGGGCGTGGACCTCGGCAGGCTCGTGCAGGACCACCGGGAGTCCGGGGCGCTGGCGACCGTTACGCTCACGAGCGTCGAGGACCCCACGGCCTACGGGCTGGTAGAGGTGGACAGTGAGATGAAGGTGCGGCGGTTCCTCGAGAAGCCGGCGTACGACGAGGTGACGACGAACCTGGTGAACGCCGGTATCTACGTGCTGGAGCCCGAGGTGCTGGAGATGATACCCGCGTACCGAGAGGTCTCGATAGAGCGCGAGGTCTTCCCCGAGCTGCAGTCCCGGGGCAAGCTCCGGGCGCACGTCTCGAGCGCCTACTGGCGGGACGTCGGCACGCCCCGGAGCTACCTGGCGGCCTCCAACGACGTGCTCTCGGGGGCTGTCGGCGCCGGTGAGGGCTTCGAGTACCTCTACGTGGAGCCCTCGGCCCGCGTGGGCAAGGACGTCCGGATACTGCCTCCCGTGTGCGTGGGCGCCGGGTGCGAGATAGGGGACGGGGCTACCATCGGCGGGCGGGCCTCTCTCGGAGAGGGCTGCCGGGTGGGGGCCGGGGCCCAGGTAGAGGGGAGCATCCTCATGCAGGGGGCCGAGGTGGAGAACGGCGCGGTGGTACGCAGTTCGATCATAGGCCCCGGTGCCAGGATCGGGCAGGACGCCATCGTGCGGGGGCTCTCGGTGCTCGGGGCGGGATGCGTGGTCGGCGAGGGAAATGTCCTGGACCAGGGTCTCCGGGTCAACCCCGGCGTCGTGCTGCAACCCAGGAGCCTTACTTTCTGAGATCAGGACCTCAACCGGCGGAGGAGCCCGCGGTGCACGAGCCGTACCTGAAAGCCCTCGCAGAGCTCTTCTACCCGCAGCGGTGCGTCGGGTGCTCCCGGCGGGCGAACGACGTGCTCTGCCGCGGGTGCTACGAGGCGCTGCCCGTAATAGAGAGGCCGGTCTGCCGGAGGTGCGGGCTCCCCACGGCCTTCGAGGCTTACGTGTGCGAGGACTGCAAGGGCCGGGACTTCGGGTTCGACTCGGCGCGGGCACCGCTCAAGTACGAGGGGGTGGGGGAGAGCATCGTACACGCCCTGAAGTACCGGGGCTACACGCGGGTCGTCGAGCGTCTCGTGACCCCGCTGCTGGCCGGAGCCGTGGAGGGGGATGTGGACTGCGTGGCGTTCGTGCCGCTCCACCGGCTCAGGCTCATGAAGCGGGGCTTCAACCAGGCGGAGCTCATGGCGCGGGGGCTCGCGGCCGAGATGGGCGTCCCCGTCTTCGAGGGGCTCGGAGCCGCGCGGAGGACCCGGGACCAGGTCGAGCTCTCGGCCGGGGAGCGGCGGGCCAACGTGGAGGGTGCGTTCCGGGTCGGAGGGCCTGTGGAGGGCACGGTGCTCCTGGTCGACGACGTGCTCACGACCGGGGCGACCATGAGCGCCTGTGCCGGGCTCCTCTCCCGGGCGGGGGCGAGGTCCGTCCGGGCTCTGAGCCTGTGCCGGGCCTGTTAAACGCTTGGTGTGAGTTATAGGGTGAAGATTTGAGCGGAAGGTGCCCACAGCGTAGAGTCAGACTGCCCACCATTCCCACAGGGAAAAGTGACCGGCCCCCGTTCCATGCACCAGTCATAGTGGGAGTCCTCGTACGGATTCTAGCTGCTCTGAGGGGCCAGAGCTCTGGCCCCTCAGAGCTTCGAGCGCCGCGAACTCTGCTGGAGTCATGTACG
>JACCZN010000036.1 GCA_013695915.1 Rubrobacter sp. | reverse complement strand
GGAACAAAGGGGCGAACGGCTCCAGGAAGGAGTCCAACTCGGGCAGGGGATCGGAGGAGGCTTTGGGTATTGCTACTGGCGTATCCATGACTGTGATTCTATAATCAATCTAACGAAGTAGTACTAGCATCGCCGCCAGGAACGCCAGGAGCACCACCGGCAGGTTCGAGGCCTCCATCACGCTGGCAAGCTCATCGCCCAGGCCGCTCTCCTAGAGTACCGCGCCGAGCACGCCGCCCGCCCCGGTTATAGAGTACCGCGCCGAGCACGCCGCTCGCCCCGGTTACCAGTATGATCAGGCCGACCGGCTCCAGAGCCCTGGTCGCTATCCCCTGCACCTCGCCCAGGGAGTACCCGTGGCGCACGCCGAGCAGGTAGAAGGCGAGCAGCACCGCCAGTATCAGGGCGACGAACGGGTGCCCGACAAGCCCCAGCACGTTCGCCGCCGGGCTCTCCTCGGCCAGCACCGCTTCGGAGAGGGTGTTGACGAGTATAAGGGCGAGCGGGACCACGATGACGCCGAGCACCAGGGCGAAAGAGGGTGTGCTCTTCTCCTCCTGGCCTTCGGGCTCGGCCGGGACCATGTACTCCGGGACGCCGACGTCTACCCTCTGGGCGATATAACGTCCGAAGAGGACGCCGCCGACGATGACCGAGGGTATACCGGCCACGGCGCCGAAGAGTATCACCCACCCGAGGTCCGCCCCGAGGATCACGGCCGCGGCCACCGGTCCGGGCGTCGGCGGGATAAAGGCGTGGGTCGCGGTGAGACCGGCGATCAGGGGTATCGCGTAGTACAGCAGGGAGCGTCCCGCGCGGCGGGCCAGGGTATAGACCAGAGGGATCAGGATGATCAGTCCCACGTCGAAGAACACCGGTATCGCCACCAGAAAGCCCGTGAGCCCGAGCGCCCACTGCACCCGGTCCTGTCCGAACCCCCCGATAAGGGTCCGGGCGATCTGGTCCGCTCCGCCGGTGATCCGGAGCATCTCCCCGAACATCGCCCCGAGACCGACCACGATGGCTATAAACCCCAGCGTGCCACCCATCCCCTCCTCGACGGTCTCTATGACGTCCCCGGCGGGCACCTCGGCGACCAGGGCGAGGAGGATGCTCACTATCAGGAGCGCCACGAACGCCTGCATCTTGAGGTAGATCACCAGAAACAGCAGCAGCGCAATGCCGGCCGCGACGATCAGCAACAACACGGATGCGGACACGCTATACCTCCTCCCCCGACCTCGCGGTCCCTCGGCTCTCTCCTGCCAGCATAGCCCTGGCTCCCGCCACGGCACCGCCGGCCTCCCGAGCCTCCCTGTATCCCAGCCTGTTATGCTAGCAGCATGCCAGTGCCGCTACAAAGTCTCCCGGAACACCGCTTCGGAGCTACCGGAGAGCGTCGGGGCGCGGAGGCCGGTCAAGTCCCGCTACTCTCCGCGGCCGCGGTTACCCGCCGCAGCGGTTATACGGAATCCGGTTGACTACTTCGCGGCTTTCGTAGTGCGGGAGTCGGGAGGGCGGGAGTCGTATTTGTCTTTTCCGACTCCCGACTCCCGACTCCCGAAGCGAGCGGAGCGAAGCGCCTCCCGACTCCCGGGCCCACCAGAGATGGCATCATTTACCCGGGTTCCGTATTAGCCCTCTGTATCTCCGGCCCTCTCGCGCAGGGCCGCGAGCCGCCGGGGCCACTCCCCGCCCCAGCGGGCCTCGGCGGCCCGGGCGGCGGTGTCCTCGGACAACGCACCGGAGAGGAGAGCAGCCCCGTAGCCGGAGATGTACCCGAGGCGCGCGGCCCTCAGGGCGTACGGGGCCTCCCAGGCCGGGAGGTCCAGGCCCCGCCACAGCGCGACCATCTCCGCCGCCGGCCGGAAGCGGGCCTCTCCCGCGTCCTCCCGGCCGAGCCCCTCGCCCGCCTCCCGGCAGGCTTCCCGGAGCTCCTCCGGCGCGAACCCTCTTCCGGGGGCGTGGCGGTCGAGCTCCGGTGGCAGCGGGTATCTGGCGCCCACCCGGGAAGGTCTCCGCTACGGGGTCGTCGGATAGCTCTGCATGAGGGTCAGGTTAGCACGCGGCGGGAGGTCCGATGTTTGCTCCGGCGCGGGGATGGGAACCGTTACGAGTCCCGCTATTATGTAGTAACTTAGAGGGACGTAGACGAGCAAGAGATTCGTTAGGGGTCTGGTAAGCATGGCACAGACGCAGGACTTGAGACAGGCGGTAAGCAGGATCTCGGAGCACGAGGCCCCGGTCCTTTCGGCTTATCTGAACGTGGACCCCGCGGTCCAGCAGAACCAGACCGGCGCTTATGAGGTACGGATAAGGAACGCCATGGACGAGCTGGGGGTGCCGGAAGAGCTCTCGCTCCGGGTGCGGGAGCTGGTCGCGGAAGAGGAGCCGCGTTCCCGGACGTTCGCCATATTCGCGGACGCGGCCGGTCTCCTGGAGCTCTACCGGGTACAGCCGGGGATACCGGAGGCTTTCCGCTGGGGCGAGCCCTACATCGCGCCGCTAATGCTGGCCCTCGACGAGCAGGAGCCTTACGGCGTGGTCCTCACGGACGCCGAGAAGTTCCGGTACTTCGTGGTCTCTCAGGTAGAGGACCCCTCGGCGGACCCCGAGGAGGTGAAGGGCAGCGGCTACAGGGAGCTCGACACCGCCCCCTCCACGCCGGGGCCGCGGGGCGGCATGGACCGCGACCCGCAGAGCCGCCGCACGGAGCACAACATAGCCCAGTTCTACAACGAGGTGGGCGAGCTGGCGCGCGACATCACCTTCCGCGAGGGCGTCAAGCGCCTCATCCTGGCAGGTCCCAGGGAGCGGACCTCGGACCTGCGCTCGCGGCTGCCGGAGGACCTGCGGGAGCGCGTGGTCGCCGAGGAGAGCGTCTCGATGGACGCCCCGGACGGCGACCTCCTCGACCAGTTCGAGGAGGTCCGCCAGCGTTGCGAGCACGAGCGGGCCGGCAAGCTCCTGGAGGAGATCCGGGAGAGCGGCGTGAGCGGGCTCGAGAGGACCATAGAGGCCCTGCAGGTAGAGAACCGGGTCCACCACCTCGCGCTCCTCTGGGAGATGGAAGGTGAGATCCGCTGGTCCGACGCCGACGGGATGGCCATCCTCGACATAACCAGCGAGGAGAGCCCCTACTCCGGCGAGACCACCCGCGTCCGGCCGTTGCAGGACGTGGTCCTGGACCTCGCCGCTCAGAGGGGCGCCCGCGTGGACTTCTTCCGTGGCGAGGACGAGAACACCGACGTCCTCAGAGACGAGTTCGGGGGCATAGCCGGTCTCACACGCTTCTAGCTAGACAGCCCCTGGCGGCAGGTCGTCGGCGGTAACCCGGGAGCCGACGACCTGCCGCCGCTACACGGACCATCCGGTCATTGCCGCGGCGGTTTCGTCCGTGAGGCACGGCGCCCCCGAAAGACGCTATGCTCGCAGGTGGCGGATCAAGCGCCCTTCGAAGCCTCTTGCTTCTCCTCCGGCGCGGCTTTCGCCACCACCGGCAGCCCCTCTGTAGCCAGGACTGAGAGGTCCACCTTTTCGCTGGCCCGGTCGTAGATCTCCAGGCCGAGGACCTTCCCCGCTTCGTCGAAATCAGCGACTACTCCGGGCGCTATCTCTTCTGACTCGTAGCCTTTCGCGTCTTCTCGAACCGTGATGTACATGGTATCGGTGTCTTTCCAGTAAACGACCTTCATAACTTCAACTCTCCTTCTGGCGGCGCTCTACCCTGCGCCGAAAACCGCGATCCCAGTGCGCTGTGACTATCTCCTCGCCACCAGGTTCCAAGACCACTTTGAGGTAGCGTCCCTTCTCCGGCACGTGTCCCCAGTAAGCCGTCCGGCCCGTGTCCTGGGCTTCTCTCTCCATTGGCTCAGACACTACTCGCTCGCACATTTCGAGGGAGATCTCCGCCCGGTCGGATCGTTGCCGCTTCTGCCGCCGGAAATGCTCGCTAAACTCCACGCTTGCAAATAATAAGCTATAGCTCTGGAAAGTGTATTGGCGAGAGCCCGTTGCCTCACCCCAGAGGCCAACCCGGGAGCCCGCCGTCCACCTCCCGCATGAGCCGCAGCGTCTCCGAAAGGGCAACATGTGAAGCGAGGCTCGGTCGCGGCGATGGACCGTAAATATACCGGGACGGCCCTGCATCCGGTGCTAGAGTAACGGTGTGACGGACTACGAGGAGGTCTGGGAGAGGTTCGAGTCGGAGCGCCGGCTGGAGTTCGGCGGCCACCGCGACCCCGACTGGCAGGGCGGTCACGCGCTCTCGGCCTCCCTGATGGTGCCGGTCGACGTGTCCCGGTTCAGGGAGCGCCTCGCGCCGGTGAGGGACGACCTCCGCACCCTCCCCTACGTCTCTCTACATCCCGACCACTTCATGCACATAACCCTCCTGCTCCTCGGCTTCCTCGTGCCGGAGCCCGGGAGCGGGAACGAGGTCTCCTCCGAGCGGCTGCGGGAGATTGAAGAGCGCTCCCGGGAGGCCCTCGAAGACTTTCCCAGCTTCTCCGTGGAGCTCGCGAACCTGAACGCGTTCCCGGGCGCGGCGTTCATCGAGGCCCACGACGACGGGAAGCTGGAAGAGCTCCGGGACTTCCTCTGCGACCGCTGCGGGCTCCAGAGGCCCCGGGGACCGTCGCACCTGACCCTGGCCTACTTCCAGGCCCCGGACGGTACGACCGCCCCGGAGGACCTCGTCTCCACCATAGGGCGCTACCGGCAGTGGCCCGTCGGAGAGCTTGAGGTAGACCGGGTGGAGCTGACCCTGCTGGACGTGCAGAGCGAGTTCCCGACGCCGGAGACCCTGACGGAGGTCCGGCTGGATCCCGGGTAGCGGGAACCCGGAACGTAACGAGAGGCCGCGGAACTTCTACGCGGCCTCCCGTTCCTCGGAACGCCTCTAGGCGAACCCGGTTATGGCGACGACGGAGGGCTTGGGTACGCCGTCCCCGTCGTGGGGCCAGGTGCTGGTCGGGTTCTCCACGCTCTCGGACTCCTCGCCGGGATGCTGCACCGCGAGGAAGAGGGTCCGTCCGTCCGGCGTAAAGGCGGGGCCGGTGGTCTCGCACTCCACGGGGCCGCTGCCGAACTGGTAGATCTCACCGCGCTCGTAGTCGTTGACCGAGGGCATCACGAAGATGCCGTTGTTCTTGAAGCTACTGTAGATGCCGTCGTTCAGGCTGCTGGAGGAGATGTCGGTGACGACCCAGAGGTGGTTGCGCCGGTCGAAGGCCAGGTTGTCCGGGGAGGCGAACCCGGTGTTGGGCCCGCCCGCGGCGAAGACCTCGAAGGTGAACTCCGTGGCCTCGGCGTCGCCCCCGGCCTCGTACATCCGGAGGATCTGGCCGTAGAAGTTACCGTGGTTGGAGTTGTTGGTGAGGGCGCAGTAGACGGTGCCGTCGTCGGGGTGTACCTCTATGTCTTCGCAGCGGTCCATCGGGGTCCCGATGGGAGCCTCGGTCTCCGGGTCCTCGAGGGCGGCCGCCTCCGGGGTGCGCACCAGGACCTCCGCCTGATCGGAGAAGCCATTGTCCCGGAAGATGGGGTTGTTCTCGTAGTCCATGGCGACCCAACGGCCCTCCGAGAAGTCCGCGACGTAGAGCATGCCGTCGGTGAGTAGGTCCATGTTGGCCCGCCGGTCGCCCGGGATGTAGGTGCCGCTGGAGATGAACTTGTAGATGCACTGGTCGGGCTCGTCGTGGCCGGTGTAGGCGACGACCCGCCCGGAGCCCGAGATGCGGATTGCGACGTTCTCGTGCCGGACGCGCCCGAGCCAGGTGTGCTTGCGAGGCTTCGAGCCTTTGTCGAACGGGTCCACCTCGACGACCCAGCCGTAGTGCTCGGGGGGTTGGGCATCGTCGCCCGCCCAGTCGGCGTCGTTCTGCAGCTCGTCGTCCTCGGAGATGTCCTCGTCGTCGGTGGCCTCTCCGTAGTAGCCCTGGAAGTTCTCCTCGCAGGAGAGGACCGTGTTCCACGGGGTGACGCCGCCGCTGCAGTTGGCGAGGGTGCCTATGACCTCCGTCGCGCCCTGGGCGGCCTCGGAGCCCGCGGCGGCGCCGGTGAGGTCCATCGGGGTGGTGGCGTCTATCCGGCGGTTGTAGTCCTCGTCCTCTACGAACTCCCAGACGCCCTGGCTGTTGCAGATGACCCGCATGACGGTCCCGCCGACGGCGGCTTTCTCGGCGGCGATCTGCTCCGGCGTCCTCCGGGCGTCCTCGTCGGAGTCGTCGAAGCCCGAGACCCACTTGGAGTCCACGTACTCGTGGCTCACGAACAGGAGCCCGTCCTGGCTGTTGCGGCCGCCCCCGAGGGCGTCTATGGGGAAGTACGCGGTGTAGTCGCAGTTGAAGCCGAACTCCCCTCCGTCAGAGGTCACAGGCTCCCCCCACCGGCGCACGATGTCGTAGCGGAACCCTTCGGCCAGGACCAACTCGTCGGCGTCGGTCCGCTCTATGGGGTTGAAGAATAGCTTTACCGCCCCGGCCGCGTCGTCCCGGAACGGGGTGGAGGCACCGGCGGAGAACTGCTGGGCCTCGGCGCTCTTTGGCAGCACCCCGGCGCTCCCGGCGGCCAGCGCGGCGGACCCGGCCCCGAGGAAGGTCAGAAAGCTCCGGCGGCTCATGCCGGAGGGCGCGGGCTCTACCTCTCTGTCGCGTTTCTCTTTCTTGACCTGTTGCACGGTCTTCTGCTTCTCCGTCAAGTTATCCCCTCTCATCGTTGCAGACGCGACAAATACTAGCCGAGGCCGCGGGCACCTGAGTTTCAGGGAGGTTAACTTCTGGTTAAAAGAAAGTTTAATCTCGGGGAGTTTCGACCTCCCCGGCGGCCGGACCGTATGATAGCTTTACCTGCTGGTGAGCTTCCCATCCTCGAAAAAAGGCCTCTTCTCCCGGCCGGTCGCCGCTCTGCTCGGTGCGGCGGTCGGGCTCCTCGTGTTCCTCCTGTACCTGGGCACCCTCGCACCGACGGTGATGCCCTACAGCTGGCCGCTGCACTTCGACACGCCGATGCTCCAGGTACAGGCCGCGACCTTGAGCATCGCCCATCCCACCGGGTACCCGGGCTACATGCTGCTGACGCACCCGTTCACGTACCTACCTTTCGGCGACGTCGCCTACCGGGTGAACCTCGCCTCGGCCGTCTACGGCACCGCGGCGGTGGTAATGGTCTACGTGGTCGGGCTGCAGCTCACCCGCAGGATGGCGGCGGCCGCGGCCGGAGCCCTCCTCTTCGGGGTCGGCGCGACGTTCTGGAGTCAGACCGCCGTCGCCGCCGTCTACCCTCTGAACGCCCTCTTCGTAATGATCACCTTCTCCCTCCTGCTCCTCTGGCGGAGCAGCGGGCGGGACCGCTACCTCGTCGCGAGCGCCCTGCTCATGGGGCTCGCGATGACCAACCACATGACGAGCGGCCTCCTGATACCCGCCGGCGGGCTCTTCGTGCTGGCCGTCGCGCCCCGCAGGCTCCTCGACCCGAGGCTCCTCCTCAAGGGGGCTGGAGCCTTCCTCCTGGGTCTCAGCCTCTACCTGTACCTCCCCATCCGCACCTATATGGGCGCCCCACTTACGGAGACCGCCCCCTCGACCCCGGGGCGGTTCCTCAAGGTGGTGACCGGCGGCGGTATGGAGAGCAAGACCTTCGCCTTCGGTCTTGGCGAGATGCCCGGCCGGCTGGGGATGTACCTCGAGTACCTCCTGCAGAACTTCCACCCGGCGTTCCTGGTCTTCGGGGTCGTGGGCGTGGCGTACCTCCTGCTGCTGAACTGGCGTTCGGTCGTGCTGCCAGGCTCGTTCTACCTCGCCTACCTGACCTTCGCCCTCGGCTACGACATACCGGACATCTTCAACTACTTTATCCCGACCTACCTGATGATCGCCCTCTTCGTCGCCGCAGGTCTCGGCGCGCTGCTCGACACGGCCGAAGCGCTCCTGGAGAGGTTCTCGCCCGCCGTCGGAAGGGTGGCGGTCGTCCTGCTCGCGCTGCCGATGCTCGCCCTGCCCCTCGTCGGGGTGGACGAGACCTACCGGCAAGAGGACCTCAGCGGCGAGTACGAGGGCCGCAGGATAATAGAGGCCGTGGCGGAGAACGCCGAGGAGAACGCCACCGTGATCCACTACCGGAGCCCGCTCTGGTACATGGTCCTGGTCGAGGAGCGCCGCCAGGACCTCACCCTCGTCGCCGCCTTCGACGCCCCGTGGACCCGCTACGAGAACGTGGTCTGGCCCGACCCGGGGGACCAGGACCTGACCGCCCTCTACCGGATGGACCACTCCGGCGTCTGGGCCACCGGGCACGCCCTGGGGGACGGCCCCGTCTACATACTCGACCAGGAGACCGCCAACCCCCGGGCCTTCAGGGCCCACGGCTACGGCTTCGTAGAGATAGACGGCGAGGCCGGCCTCTTCCAGATAGTCCCCGTCGACCGCACGAGGGAGTCCTAGTCTGCCGCTGCGAACGCTTGACAAACCCCGCAGCCTCGGTACAATAACAGGTCCTGGCGGGAAGCTTCCAAGTTTCCAAGTTCCAAGTTCCAAGACAGATCGTCCGGATAACCCCTGGTAGTGGAGAAATTTGGGTCACGCGTGATTCGTCGCGGAGAGGGCGGTAGCGTTCTCTGAGGACTACTTGGGGCTTCGGGGGAGTGGAGCGGCCAGCGGACGTAGCCGGGGCAGGGTCCCGGCCCGGCAGAAGACAGACTCAGAGGAGGAGCAGGATGGCAACTAACACAAAGAAGAGGAGCGCTCTCAGAGAATCGGATACCCCGGACCTCCTGCCGGGCTACCTGGCGCACATCGGCCGTGGGAGCCTGTTGACCCACGCCGAGGAGATAGAGCTCTCCAACGCCGCCAAGGACGGCGACACCAGGGCCCGCAAGCGGCTTATAGAGAAGAACCTCCGCCTCGTGGTGAGCGTGGCAAAGAAGTACC
>JACCZN010000015.1 GCA_013695915.1 Rubrobacter sp. | reverse complement strand
CCCGGGAGTCGGGAGGCGCGTCGCTCCGCTCGCTTCGGGAGTCGGGAGTCGGAAAAAACAAATACGACTCCCGACCTCTCGACTCCCGAACTACAAAAGCCGCGAAGTAGTCAACCGGATTCCGTATAAGCCCGGCTTCCGGGAGACTGGAAGGTGAACCCCGGCCCGGAAGAGCCCCGCCGCTCCCGGAGAGCCTCCCGGGACGCGGAGACCGCCGAGGAGGGGGCCCGCCGGGGCGGCCGGAGGGGCCGGAGGCTACTCCTCGTGGCGGGTCTCCTGCTCCTGGCGCTCCTCGTGGCGGCGGGCCTCCTGCTGTGGAGCTCGGGCGGCGACCGGGCCTCCGCGACGAGCGTCTACGAGGAGTCCGTCTCCCCGGGCCCCGAGCCCGAGGTCCGGCTCACCAACGACCGGGGGCGCATCTCGGTCACCGGGGAGGAAGGGCTGGAGACGGTAGAGATCGAGGCGACGCGGTACGCCCGCGGGGCCGACGCCGAGACGGCCCGGGAACAGGCCGACGAGGTCTCCGTGGAGGTCGCGAGCGAGGGCTCGACCGTCTCCGTGGAGACCGGCGGCGGCGAGGGCGTGGACTACAGCCTCCGCGTGCCGGCGGAGAGCACCCTGGAGGCCGGGACGGAGGCCGGGCGGGTAGAGGCCTCGGGGCTCCGGGAGGTGACCGTCCGCACGGAGGCCGGCAGCGTGGAGGTCGAGGACATTGGGGGACCGGTCTCCGTGGAGGCACCCCGCGGGGACGTGGCCGTGAGAGACGTGAGCACCGATGCCGGGCAGGTCCGGGCGGAGGTGGGCTCCGGGGACCTCGAGCTGGCGGACGTGATCGCCGGCACCATCATCGCGGAGGTAGAGACGGGGGACGTGACCTTCTCCGGACGCGTGAGGGGCAGCGGGGAGGTCGCCGTGAGGACGGGCGACGTGACCGTCGAGGCCCCCTCGGAGGACGTGGGAGACCTGGACCTCGATTCCCGCGTCGGACAGGTGGTCTACGAGGGGGAGGGTTAGTGGGCTTCGAGTACCGTTCCCCCGAGAGGTTCGGCGGGGCGCTGAGAGAGGTGTGGCTCGCGCCCCGGAGGTTCTTCGAGGAGCTGGACCCGGAGGGTGGTCCGCTGCGCCCGGCGCTCTTCGCGGTGGTGGTCGTGTTCTTGAACCTGCTCCTCGGGAGGCTGTTGCAGGCGCTCTGGCTCGGGGAGCTGGACCTCGCGCTCCTGCGGCTGCCGCTCCTCGCGGCGGCTGCGGCGGTCGTCCTCGGGCCTCTCCTGGTAGCCGGGTTCGCGGCGCTGGTGCTCTTCGTCCTGGAGGGGATGCCGGGGAGGAGGGGCTTCGCCGCCACATTCCGCGCCCTCGGGTATGCGAGCGGTATAGGCCTCGTGCTCTGGATCCCGTACGCGCCGCTCCTCGCGCTCCCCTACGGCGCGTACGTGGGGACCGTCGCCGTGCGGGAGACCCTGGGCGTCGGCACCCGGCGGGCGGCGGGTGCCGTCGTCATACCCCTCCTGGCGCTGCTCGTGATCCTGCTCGTCCTGGCCGGACCCGGCGAGCTCTGGCTCATCCTCACCAACCCGCCCGGGAGCTAGCGCCTACTCCTCCCTGAGCGAGTCGAGGGCGAGGGCGGTGAGCAGGGCCGCGCCCCGGGGCAGTATCTCCTCGTCGAAGCCGAAGGCCGGGGTGTGGAGGTTCGGGGCGTCCTCTCCGATGCCGAGCCAGACGTAGGCCCCGGGCACCTCCTGCAGGAAGAACGCGAAGTCCTCCCCGCCCATCGAGGGGTTCTCCGGCTCGGTCACGCTCTCCCCGCCGAACAGCTCTGCGGCCACGGCCAGCGCCCGGCGGGCGGCCTCCGGATCGTTGCTGGTGACGGGGTAGGAGAAGCGGTAGTCGAGGTCGGCGTCGCCGCGCATCCCGCGGGCCACGCCCTGCGCCAGCTCCAGCATCCTCTCCGGCATCCTCTCGCGGAGACCGGGGTCGAAGGTACGCACCGTGCCGGAGAGGCGTGCGGTCTCCGGGATGATGTTGAACGCGGAGCCGGCGCCGATCATACCCACGGTCAGGACCGCAGGGTCCGTGGGGCTCGTCTCGCGGGAGACGAGCGTCTGGAGTGCCGTGACGACGTGAGCGGAGATCACGACGGCGTCGGCGGTGAGGTGCGGCATCGCGCCGTGCCCGCCGCTGCCCCTTACCTCCATCTCGAAGCTGTCGGCGGCGGCCATCATCAGGCCGGGCCTGGCTGCCGCCGTGCCGAGCGGCAGCCCCGGCCACAGGTGGAGCGCGAAGATGGAGTCCAGATCCCCGGCCACACCCTCATCGACCATCACCTTCCCCCCGCCGCCACCCTCTTCGGCGGGCTGGAAGATGAACTTGACGTTGCCGTGGAGCCTCTCGCGCATCCCGCAGAGCGCGCGGGCCGCCCCGACGAGCATGCTCGTGTGGCCGTCATGGCCGCAGGCGTGCATCTTGCCGGGGGCTCCAGAGGCGAACGGCAGGCTCGTCTCCTCGTGGATCGGCAGGGCGTCCATGTCGGCCCGGAGGCCCACCGTAGGACCGTCTCCCGTGCCCCGCAGCAGGGCCACCACCCCGTTCTCGGCCACGCCGGTCTCCACTTCCAGCGGCAGGCCGTCTAGGGCGGCGAGGACCTTCTGCGCCGTCTTCTCCGTGCCGAAGCCCAGCTCGGGCTCGGCGTGGATCTCGCGGCGCAGGCCGACGATCTCCTCTCCGAAGCTCTCCCGCACCATCTCCGTAAGACCCTCGAACCCCCGCGCCACGTCCATAGCCGCCGTACCTCCCTCTGATCCTTCGCAGCCCCCCAGTCTGGGCCGCGAGCTCCGGGTTTACAACCTCCGGGAACGCCCTGCAAGATTCGTGTAGAGTATAAAGTCGAACGGGGGAAAAGGCGCTTGGGGAAAGCGCTTCTCTGGGAAATAGCCTGCGGGAGAAGAGAAGGGGGCGCAATCTGCGGTGTCTGATGAGCGACTTCCGTGCAATGCCATAGGACAGACGGATCTGCGTAAGGAGATGGTTTGAAGAGAACGAAGTTCGTTCCGGCTCTACTGGTGGGGCTCCTGGCATTCGGCGTTTACGCCTGCGGCGGTGGTGGAGGCGCCGGGGAAGAGGGTGACGGCGGCAACGGCGGGGATGGCGAGGAGCAGGTCGTCGAGATCGGGTACAGCGGTCCCCTGAGCGGCGGGGCCGCGCTCTACGGCGAGAACGTGCTGGACGGTATGCGGATGGCCGTCGAGGACCTCAACGAGGACGGCATGGAGATAGACGGGCAGCCCGCCACGTTCGAGATCGCCTCTCTGGACGACCGGTACCTGCCCAACGAGGCGGCGACCAACGCACAGCGGCTCGTGCAGCAGGACGGCGTATCTGCCATTTTCATCCCCCACTCCGGGGGCATCTTCGCCGCGCAGGGCATAAACACCGACAGGAACCCATTCCTGCTCGGGGCCTACAGCAGCGACCCGGCGATCCTGGAGCAGGAGAACCCGCTCACCATGATGATCCCGCCGCGCTTCGACAACTACATGGAGCCCTTCACCGAGCTCCAGATGGAGCGCTTCGGGGACCGGCTCGGTCTCATCCCCACGGAGAGCGAGTACGGTCAGGAGTGGACGGACCAGATCTCGGCGGAGTGGGAGTCCCAGGGTGGTGAGGTCCTCTCCAACAACGGCATCGACTACTCCGAGACCACCGACTACGCCGGGCCGGTGACCCAGGCGCTCTCCGAGGACCCGGACGTGATGTTCATCGGCGGGCCTTCGCAGCCGACGGCCCTGATCGTGGAGGAGGCCCGTAACCAGGGCTTCGAGGGCGGTTTCATACTCATGGACCAGTCCAAGATAGAGGAGATGGAGGCGTTCACCTCGCTGGAGAACATGGAGGGCTCTCTCGGGGTCGCGCCGCTCTCCGAGGTGGAGGACCCGGGGGCGGAGGCGTTCGTCGAGCGTTACGCGGAGGAGATCACCGAGGACCGGCCCGCGGTCTCCGAGGTAGCCTACAACTACCAGTCGGTGCACATCCTGGCGAACGCCATGGCGCTCGCCGGTACCTCGGAAGACCCCGAGGCCATCCGGGAGAACATAGAGCCCGCGCTCTCGGAGGTCGAGGAGGAGTACCAGGTAGCCAACTTCCCCGACGGCTTCACGGAGGAGGGACACCTCGCCGGTGAGGTGCTCGCGGTCTCGCTGGAGGATGGAGAGTTCGTTCCGGTCGAGGTGCCGCAGATGCAGTAGAGCGGCGGCACCTCCCTGGAAGGGAGCCTCGCAGACCGGGGCTCCCTCCCGGAGCCTATCCTGGAAAGGATTAGATGGAACTCTTTCTGCAGCAGTTGATAAACGGGATTGCGCTCGGCAGCGTGTACGGCCTCGCGGCACTGGGCCTGACGCTGGTCTTCGGCGTCCTGAGGATCCCGAACCTGGCGCACGGCGCGCTCTACATGGTCGGGGCGTACGTCACCTACTTCGCCCTCGTCTCCTACGGCATACCCTACATCGCGGCCATCGGCCTCTCCGCGGTGGTCCTGGCGGTCGTCGGCATCACCATCGAGCGGCTCGTCTTCCACCCCCTGCGCAACGCGCCGCACACACACCACCTGATCGCGGCTGTCGGCGTGCTGTTCTTCCTGGAGTCGGGGGCGCAGGTGCTCTGGGGCTCGGAGTTCCGGCAGATGCCAAGCCCGTTCGTCGGCACCGTAGAGGTGCTCGGCCTGAACATCGGCCTGCAGCGGCTGGTGGTGATCTTCGCCTCGATAGCGGTGATGGCCGCGCTGTACCTGTTCCTGAAGAAGACGGTGCCCGGCCAGACCATAGAGGCCATAGAGCAGGACCGCACCGGGGCCTCCCTGGTGGGCATCGACGCGAACCGAGTCTCGATGATGACCTTCGGTATCTCGGCGGCGCTGGCGGCGGTGGCGGCCTCGCTGGTCGCCCCCATAAACCTGGTCTTCCCGACGATGGGCGAGGCGCTGAACCTGAAGGTCTTCGCCATTATCATCCTCGGGGGTCTCGGGAGCATACCGGGGGCTATCGTGGGGGGCTTTCTGCTGGCGCTGGCGGAGGTCTTCTCCAGCACCTACATCTCGAACGCGTTCGGTCAGGCTATCGGGTTCGTATTCCTCCTCGTCGTGCTGGCCGTGCGTCCCACGGGCCTGTTCTCAAAGGGGGTCTGAGTTGCAGGTCTTGTCGAGGCACTGGAGGAAGCTGGCCCTGGCGGTGGTCCTGCTCGTCGCGCTCCTGATACCGCTCTTCATAGACAACCAGTACTTGTTAGGCTTGATCATGTTGGCCTACATCTGGGCTATAGCGGCTTACGGGCTGAACGTGCTCCTGGGCTACACGGGCCAGCTCACGCTGGCGCACGCCGGGTTCTTCGGCATCGGGGCCTACACGGTCGGCATCCTGACCGTGAACTACGGGTTCCCCTTCTGGCCCTCGCTGCTCCTGGCCGTGGTGTTCGCGAGCGTCCTGGGCTTCCTGATCGGGATCTTCGCCCTGCGGACCCAGAACGAGTACTTTGCCATCTTCACGCTGGGCGTCGGGTTCGTGATCTTCCTGGTCATCGAGCGGTGGGAGAGCTTTACCGGCGGCTCGCTCGGCCTCATAGGGGTGCCGTACCCCGAGGGCCTGGGACCCATCCAGTTCGAGGGGCCGGAGCAACTCTACTACCTGATACTGGCGTTCCTCGTCCTGACCATCTACGTGGCGGCGAGCATCGCCCACTCGCTGGTGGGCCGCAGCTTCATAGCTATCCGCAACAGCCCGGACCTCGCGATGGCGGCGGGCATCAACGTCGGCCGCACCAAGCAGCTGGCCTTCACGATCTCGACGGCCATCGCGGGCCTCTCCGGCGGCCTCTACGCGACCTACATAGGCTTCCTGGGACCGGCCATAGTCAACGTGCCGACTACCTTCGAGATACTGCTCTACCTCCTGGTCGGCGGTATGGGCTCCCTCTCCGGTCCCCTGATTGGCGCGTTCCTGGTGACCACCATCTTCGAGTACTTCCAGCAGTTCGAGGCCTACCGGCTCGTGATCTTCGGTCCGGTCGTGATACTGCTCATCATCTTCTTCCCGAGAGGCCTCGCCGGGCTCTGGGGCGAGCTGGAAGCGAGGGTCCGGCGCTCCCCGGAGAAGGAGGCGGAGGGCAGAGAAGAACCATCCAGAGAGGAGGTGAGGTAAGTGCTGCTAAAGACCGAGGGCCTCGGTATCACCTTCGGCGGCCTCAAGGCCGTCGATGCCGTGGACTTCGAGGTGGAGCGGGGCACGGTCGCGGCGATCATCGGCCCGAACGGCGCCGGCAAGTCCACCTTCTTCAACCTGGTGAGCGGCTTCTACCGGCCCACCTCCGGGCACGTCACGCTGGAGGACGAGGAGATCACCAACCTCCCCGCCCACCGGACCGTGAGGAGCGGCATGGCCCGCACGTTCCAGACCACGAACCTCTTCAAGGAGAGCTCCGCGCTGGACAACGTGATCGTGGGCCACCGGGTCCGCACCCGGTCGAACATCTTCGACGCCATCTTCCGCACGCCCCGCTCCCGGCGCGAGAACCGGCAGTGCCGCGACCGGGCGATGGAGGCGCTCTCGTTTGTCGGGGTAGACCACCTCGCGGACCGCACGGTCGGCAGCCTCCCCCAGGAGGCCCAGAAGCGGATCTCCATAGCCCTGGCGCTCGCGACCGACCCGAAGATAGTCCTGCTCGACGAGCCGGCCGCGGGCGTAAACAACGAGGAGACCCAGGGGCTGATGGACCTGATCCGCAAGATGGTCGAGCACGACTACACCGTGTGTCTTGTCGAGCACAAGATGGGCATGATCATGGGCCTCGCGGACAAGATAATGGTCCTGAACTACGGCCAGAAGATAGCCGAGGGCCCCCCGGAGGAGATACAGGCCGACGAGTCGGTCATAGAAGCCTATCTCGGTGCAGAAGAAGAGGGAGAAGAAGATGCTTGAGGTTTCGGACCTTAGCGTCCGCTACGGGGAGTTCGTCGCGCTCCGCGATGTGAGCCTCGAGGTGGACGAGGGCGAGTTCGTGGTCGTTCTCGGCGCCAACGGTGCCGGAAAGAGCACGCTGTTCCGCACGATAAACGGCCTCATGAGGCCCAGCGCCGGTGAGATCTCCTTCTACGGCGAGCGCATAGAGGGCCGCCCGGCCAACACGGTGGTCTCCCGGGGCGTCACCCAGAGCGCCGAGGGCCGCCACCTGTTCCCCGAGCTCTCCGTCTTGAAGAACCTCACCCTCGGGGCCTACATCCGGCGCCGCGACCGGGCGGGCATAAACGAGTCGCTGGAGGAGGTCTACGAGCTGTTCCCCATCCTGCGGGAGAAGCGCCGGGACCCGGCGGGCTCCCTCTCCGGCGGCCAGCAGCAGATGGTCGCTATCGGCCGGGCGCTCATGGCAAAGCCGAAGCTCCTGATACTCGACGAACCCTCTTTGGGCCTCGCGCCCCTCGTCGCCCGGCAGGTGCTCGACGCGGTGGTGCAGATAAACCGGACCGGCATCATGGTCCTGCTCGCCGAGCAGAACGCCCAGGCGGCGCTCAAGATCGCGCACCGCGGCTACGTGGTGGAGAACGGCGAGATAACGCTCCAGGGCACCCGCGAGGAGCTGCTGGGTAACGGCGAGATCCGGCGGGCCTACATGGGCGCGTAGAGCACCAAGACCACGCTCTTCGGGCAGCTACCCCCCAGAAGAGCCCTCCCTGAGACGCTCGAACTCCCGGTCGACGAGGGACCAGAGCTCGTCCTCCGTTAGCCCGAGCCCCACGGCGTCGCGCACCAGCGTGCGCAACCGGTCCTCCAGCGCCGCCACCCGCCGCTCGCGGCCCCGCTCCCCGGAACTGCCGGATATGACGGTGCCCACTCCGGGCCGGCTCTCCACAAGCCCCATGCGCCGTAGCTCGCCGTAGGCCTTCACTATTGTGTTCGGCGCTATGGACTCCTCCGCAGCCAGCTGCCGGACGGTCGGCAGCCGGTCCCCGGCGTCCAGAGTCCCCACCTCGACCGCGTGACGCACCCCCGCAACTACCTGCAGGTAGATTGGCACCCCGCTCCGCGAGTCTATCTCCAGCCAGACCGGCACCTCGACCACCCCTCAAACACTATACACTTATGTCTTAAATATTGAATACAATAACACATACCTCTCACGGAGGGCTACCCGGCGCGCACGGCACCTCCGGGGCCGGCGCTAGAGGGGCCAGACCTTGCCTGGGGACTCCGTCGGCAGGGAGTTCAGGGTCACGCTGGAGACACCGATCTTCCAGACTTCGCGGGCTACGGCGGAGGCGTCGGACATGCTGCGTCCCGGGGTTACGCCGGTTAGCAGGACGGCCCGGCGGACGTCGTCGGGCACCTTGCCGAGGGAGCCGTGGACCAGCGCCGCCGCGAAGGCCTCTGCCGTTATGCTGTGGTCCTCCCCGACGCCGGTCAGCTCCGTGAGGGCTTCCGGGCGGTGGACGTACTCGTCCCCGAGCGGCTTGCCGAGCGCCCAGATACCGCCGACGGCGACCACGAGCGTGGCGGCGTCCGGCAGCAGCGGCTCGTGCGAGGCCGTGCCCTTCAGCGGCCGGCGGCGGGACCCGTCGGCCTCTACGAGGACCACGTCCGCGAGTGGAGCCAGGGAGGGGACCCAGTCGGGTTCCACGCCGCCGACGCGCTTCCTGGAGAGCAGCCCGCTCCCGGCCACCACGGCGCGGGCGTCCGGGTCCCCGTCTTCGAGAGCGTCCCTGACCGCTGAGAGCAGCTCTTGCTTGTCCTCGGAGGTCACGACAGCACCTATACCATCGGCCTCCTTCAGGGACATCTTGGTCGTGGGGGCTACGATGACCCTGGTCCCATCTTCCACGAGCTCCCGGGAGACCTGGGTTATCGCCCCGGACTTGCCTCCGGCACCAACGAAGGCGACCACGTCGCCCGGAACGATGCCGAAAGCCTCGTAAAGCTTCACCTGTCCTCCTTCTCCGAAGAGAGCTCCCGAACGTCTCCACACGGCGTCTGGCGGGGCGGAGCCGCGCTCCCGGCCCGCCGCGGAGCGAGTTGCCCTTCTGCGCGGGTATCCACCTGTATACCCTACCGCCCTGCGAGCAAAACTATAAGCTCTTTATGTCACCTTGGATACTACAAGTTGGTTTGGGCGGCTGGAATTGGCGGAGATTTTAGGGGATATTGTGAGGGTATAAGGGTCTTGGAGCAGATAGAGAGTCTTTTAGCTAGCCAGAGAGGAGTGACGGTGACAGATCAACAAGAACGGGTAGCAGAGTTCGCCCGGGAGTTGAGAGAGGGTCCGGGCCCCTCGGACCGGAGCATAAAGGAGATAGTAGACGCGCTCCGCCCCCAGCTCCAGGAGCTTGCAAAGAAGCAGGTCGAGCTGGCCCGCATGGAGATCACCCCCGTCGGCAAGCAGGCCGGGGTGGCTGCGGGGCTTCTGGTGGTCGGGGCGGTATTCCTCCTCGTGTTCCTGATATTGTTCTCCTTTGCGGGCGTGTTCGGTCTGGTGGCGCTCGGCCTCAGCCAGTGGCTCTCAGCCCTCATAGTGGCCGGTGTGCTGCTCGCGATCGGGGGCATACTGGCGGGCAGCGGCGCCGGCAGGCTCCGCAGCCTCGACCCCAAGCCCCACCGGTCCATACAGGCGCTCCAGCAGAACGTAGAGTGGATAAAGGGACGGATCAACCAATGAGCGAGACACCAGAACGCATACAGAGGGAGATGTTCGAGATCCGGAGCCGCATGTCCTCGGACGTAGTGGACCTCCGGAAGCACCTCGATCCCCAGGTCCTCAAGGAGCACGCCAGGGAGACGGCCAGGGAGCGCCTGCAGGGGCTCTCCAACCGGTACAAGGCCCAGTTGAAGGAGAAGCAGCGAGCATTCGGGGACTCCGCCGCTTTCCAGCTCTCCCTGGCCCGGAAGACCGCGGAGACCCGCGACCCCGCGCCGCTCGCCGACGCGGTAAGGAGCGACCCCAAACCGCTCGCGGCCCTGGCCGTGCTGCTGGCCGTCTCCCTGAGCCTCGTGGCGCGGGCCGCCCGCCGCAAGGAGG
>JACCZN010000011.1 GCA_013695915.1 Rubrobacter sp. | reverse complement strand
CCCGAGTTCGGGGAGGCGAGCTGCTTGAGGAAGGCGTAGGTATCGAGCCGGACGGCGTAGCGGCGGGCCTGGTCCTGCGGGCTCTGGTCCTCGCGGCTGCCCGTGGCGGGCTCTACGATACCGTTCTGGCGGCCGGTGATCTCCGAGACCTCCAGGAAGAACATCTCCCGGGAGAACTCGATGGCGCTCTGGCGCTCGCGCCTGCGGGAGGAGATCTCCGTGCGAATCCCCCGGGAGCGGTACTCCTCGCGGCGCATGCGGTAGACCTGCTCCTGGTAGAAGTCCCGCGCGCCAAGGTCTTCGGCTCCATCCCGAAGCTTGTAGGCCTCTTCAAGCGTCTCTGGGATCTTTCTCTCTTCCATAAGTCCCTGGTCTGTCCTACGCTCCCGCCACCGGTTTTTCTCCGTCTCCGTGGAAGTCGAATGATACCATGAGCTCCGGAGGTCCAAACCCCTCGATTATGCCTGTTCTCCCCGTCCGAGCCCCCGCGTTTCGGCTCCCCAGAGAGCGTAGAAGATCCCGCCGCCCCGTACCCGGACTTCCAGGTGCCCCTTACCCGCCAACTCCTTGAGCATCTCATCCGCCTCGGAGACCGTGAGCGAGGTCTCCATCGCCACCTGAGCCGGGGAGAGCTCGCCCTCCCGCTGGAGAGCATCCAGCAGCTCCCACTCCTGGTCTCCCGGGAGCGGCTTGTAGGCGCCGGAGTCCGCGAGTCCTGCCACCCCGCGCGAGAAGGCTCCGAGCGCCGGGAACAGGAGCCAGCCGAAGACGAAGATCAGCCACCACAGGTTCGTGAAGAGGATCAGAAGCCCGGCGGCGAGCAACACCACGCCGCCCGTCACCGCCCCGGCGACGGCCTGTCCCCTGGGGCTCATGCCGTCGAGGTCCACCCCGATGTCGTCCCAGAACTCGTCGGCGTCGCTCCGGGCAACGTCCCGCCCGGTACCTTCGGGCTCCACTCGCTCCACATCCCGCCTGTCGCCCCGGTAAGCCATCTCGGCCTCAATATAACAGCTACTACATGGACCGGCCACGCCGCTCGACACACCCATCCTGGGCGCTCCGGGGGACCGGCTCGGGGAACGACGCCCGGCCTCAGAGATGCTAACCTCAGAGGTGCTCTGCACAGCGGTTCGGGCGGGAGGACGAAGGGGAATGGCGCAGGACCTGGGAGAGAAGATAGAAGGCTCCAAAGACGAGCTACTCGCGGAGCTGAACGAGTTCCTGCGGATGCCGTCCATCTCGGCCCGCGAGGACGGCGGCGCGGAGTTCCGGGGCTGCGCCGAGTGGGTCCGGGACAAACTCCGGGAGGCCGGCGCCGAGGCCCGCATAATGGAGACGGACGGCCACCCCGTGGTCTACGCCGAGGCCGGTGAGGGCGAGAGGACCCTCCTCTCCTACGGCCACTACGACGTGCAGCCGCCAGAGCCGCTGGAGCTCTGGGAGAGCGACCCGTTCGAGCCCGAGGTGCGGGACGGTGAGCTCTTCGCCCGCGGCGTCGCCGACGACAAGGGCGACGTGATGGCCCGCATACAGGCCCTTAAGCTCTACACCGAGGAGCACGGCCCGCTCCCCTTCAAGCTCAAGTTCCTCATAGAGGGCGAGGAGGAGGTCGGCAGCCCGAACCTCGCCGCCTTCGCCCGCAAGAACAAGGAGCTGCTCTCCGCCGACGCCTGCCTCTGGGAAGGCTCCATGAAGGACGACGCCGGGCGGCCCATGGTCTTCTGCGGCACCAAGGGCATGGCCTACGTGGAGCTCCGCGCCCGCGGCGCCTCCCACGACCTCCACAGCATGTACGGCGGCATCGCCCCGAACCCGGCCTGGCGGCTCGTGCAGGCGCTAAGGACCATAAAGGACGAGCGGGGCGAGGTCACGCTGGACGGCCTCGATGCCCTCGCCGACCCGCCCTCCGACAAGGACCTCGAAGCGATAGAGAGGATCCCCTTCGACGCCGAAGCCATGAAGGCGTCCTGGGGTGTCGAGTCCTTCGACCGGGAGCTCTCCGAGAGGGACGCCCTGCGCGAGATGCTGCTCCGCCCCACCGCGAACATCGCGGGCTTCCACTCCGGCTACGGCGGACCAGGATCCAAGACCATCGTGCCGGGCGAGGCCTACGTAAAGATGGACTTCAGGCTCGTCTCCGGCCAGAGCCCGGGCCCCGTGCTGGAGCTGATACGCTCCCACCTCCGCAAGCGTGGCTTCGAGGACGTAGAGGTCGTGGACCTCCACGGCGTCGAGGCAGCCAAGACCCCGGTGGACGCCCCCGTGGTCCGTACCGCCGTCGAGGCCTGGAGAGCGGTGGGGAACGAGGAGGCCGTGGTCTACCCGACCGTCGGCGGCTCGGGCCCGACCTCCCTGATAGCTACCGAGCTCGGCATACCGACCGTCATGGCCGGGAGCGTGGCGAACATCGGCAGCCGCATACACTCCCCCAACGAGTCAGCCCGCCTCGCGGACTACTACGAGGCCGTCCGGTACTTCGCCGCCTTCTTCGGGAGGTTCGCCGCGTGACGGAGGGCCTCAACCTGCCGGAGAGCGTTAGACAGAGCCTCGCCGCCGCCGTGGTCGAGCGCGGCGTGCAGGCCCGCACGGTCTCGACGCAGGGCCGGGACTCCATGCGCCCGCCGCAGGGCCACGTGGTGGTCGCCGCCTCGAGGCGGGAGATAGAGGCCATCCGCGGCCCCGCCCGCATCGCGCGCCAGCTCGAGTTCTACAAGACCTTCTACGGGCCGGTGGTCCGCCTCGCCTTCTCCGTCTACCCGGAGAGCGGCGGCGAGCCCCTGACCGGCGGCACCCTGCTGAACATCTCCCAGGCGAGCGGCGACGCCGCGCTCTCGGGCCTCGGCCGCCAGAAGAGCCTGTACGTACACTTCTACTCCACCGACGACGAGGGCACCGACCTCGTCTACGACTTCTCCAAGGAACTCAACAACGCCCCCGACCAGCGGAGCGAGGCGAAGAAGATCCTGAAGATGGCCCGCGACGCCTACGCCGAGACCCCGGAGGAGCGCCGCGGCTTCCGCAGCGCCGTCGGCCTCGCGGAGAAGAACTTCGGGCCGCCCATCCTGGAACCTGAACATGAGGATTAGGTTCGTTTGAGGTCTGGCGCGGCGGACGACTTCGCGGGGCTCCTGGAGACGGCGCTCCGGCGCGCGGCGGGGGAAGGAGTGCGCTTCTCCGCCGGTTCCTCGGACCTCGAGGCCGCCCATTTCGCGCCCGAGAGCGCCGACCCCGAGGCGCGCAAGAACGCGCTGCGGGCGTTCGAGTCGGACCCGGTGCGCGCGCGGCACCCCGGCGGGCCGCGCGGGGAGAGCGGGCTCTCGTACTTCCTGGACGGCGTGCAGTCCACGCGGGAGGTCTGCCGCGT
>JACCZN010000343.1 GCA_013695915.1 Rubrobacter sp. | reverse complement strand
CGTCGTCCACGTGCTGGACGTGCCAGCCGTAGGCCTCGAAGCGGCGGCCCTTGTCCTCGCCGTCGAAGGAGAGCGCGGTGGTGCCGTCTATCGTGATCCGGTTGTCGTCGTAGAAGTACACGAGCTTGCCGAGCCCGTTCTGCCCGGCGATGGAGGCCGCCTCCTGGGCGACACCCTCCATGAGGTCGCCGTCGGAGCAGATGGCGAAGACGCGGTGGTCGACCACCTCGCGGCCGATGCGGTTGTAGCGAGCGGCCAGGAAACGCTCGGCCATCGCCATCCCCACGCCGTTGGCGAAGCCCTGACCCAGGGGGCCGGTCGTGATCTCGACACCGGGGGTCAGGAACTGCTCGGGGTGGCCCGGCGTCCGCGACTCCCACTGCCGGAACTCTTTGAGGTCTTCGAGGGAGAGGCCGTAGCCGGTGAGGTGCAGCATGGAGTACTGGAGCATGGAGGCGTGGCCCGCCGAGAGCACGAAGCGGTCGCGGTCGGGCCAGTCGGGGTTCCCGGGGTTGTGGCGGAGGAACTTCTTGTAGATCGTGTACGCTAGGGGCGCCATCGCCATCGGCGTGCCCGGGTGTCCGGAGCTCGCCCGCTGGACCGCGTCCATGGACAGGGCCCGGACGGTGTTTATGGAGGCCGCATTGATGGTCTTGGATCCCAGTTCCATGCACTACCCCTTCTCTCCTGTACGGGACGAAACTCCCCCGGTCCTCCCGGGCAGAGGCTCTCATTCTACCGGCACCGCCAGAGCCCGCAACGTGCCGCACAGACCAGAGCCCCCTCTTACCCGCGAATCTTGTTGTACACTCATATCAAATATTCTTGGTCTGTAGGAGAGGAACAGCATGGACGGCGACGTGAGGGAGCGGGTACGGGAGCGGTACGCGGCGGCGGCGCGCGGGCTGCGGGGCGAGGGTGGTTCCTGTTGCGGCTCCGAGCCGCGGGGGGACGAGTGCGACATGACCGGTGGGAGCTACTCCGGTGAGGACGCGGGGGCGTTGCCGGCGGGTGCGGCCGGCGCTTCCCTGGGGTGCGGGAACCCCGTAGCCCTCGCGACGCTCTCGCCGGGAGAGGTCGTCCTGGACCTCGGTAGCGGCGGCGGGCTCGACGTCCTGCTCTCCGCCAGGAGGGTCGCGCCCTCCGGCAGGGCGTACGGTCTGGACATGACGGACGAGATGCTAGCCCTGGCCCGCAGGAACCGGCAGGAGTCGGACCTGGAGAACGTGGAGTTCCTGAAGGGCGAGATGGAGGCCATACCTCTCCCCGGGGACCACGTGGACGTGGTCATCAGCAACTGCGTCGTCAACCTCTCCCCGGATAAGCCGGGGGTGCTGCGCGAAGCCTACCGGATCTTGAAGCCCGGCGGCAGGTTCGCCGTCTCGGACGTCGTCTTTCTCGGGGAGAAGGGGAGCCTGCCGGAGGAGGTGCTGCGCAAGGTGGAGCTGTGGACCGGGTGCATCGCCGGGGCGCTGGAGAAGACCGAGTACGAGGCGGCTCTGGAGGCCGCGGGTTTCGAGGACGTCTCCGTGGAGGTCACCCACACCTACCCGCCGGAGATTATAGCCGGGCTGGCGTCCGTGGAAGATGCCGGGGCGCTGCGGGCCGTTCCGGTCGCCAGCGCCTTTGTCCGGGGCAGCAAGCCTCTGCGGGCCGGGAGCCGGTAGAGGTGGCCCGGGCGGGAGCGGGGACCAGGGTACAGTCCGTCCCCGCTGTGGGCGGGGACGAGGAGCGGGTCCGGCGGCTCGTGGCCGTCGGCAAGGCGCTCTCGGACCCTGTCCGGGTGCGGATGCTCGGGATGCTGGCGGAAGGCCGGGGGTGTTGCGGGCTGCCCGGCCTCGAATCCCGCCCCGAGGGTGAGGAGACCGGCATCTGCGTCTGCGAGTTCGTGGACCTCTATGGTCTGGGACAGTCCAGGGTATCCTATCACCTCGGGAAGCTCAAGGAGGCCGGGCTGGTGCGGGAAGAGCGGCGCGGGAAGTGGAGCTACTACGCCCTGGACCGGGAGGCCGTTCGGGAGCTACTCGGCACGGCGTCCGGCCACCTGGGGGTCTCCCCCCGCTAACCGCGGCGCTGCGGGGAATTTCTCCGGGGCCTCTAGGGTGAAAATAAGCGCGCTGCTCGGAGGAGGCGGGCGCTGGACCAGGCGACAACCTCCACCTTATTTTCAACCATCCGCGGTGGCCCCGGGCCATGACCACTAGCCCGAAGTATTCATGGACTAATGCTGCACGGAGGGACATAATTACCGATCATACGGACGTGCCTCGGCGAAAGGAACGGCATGGAAGACGATTTGCAACTACTACTCGACGACTTTAACCCGGAGGTACAGCAACTTTCCCTCTCCGTGCGCGCTCGCGTCTTTGATCTCGTACCAGACGCGCAGGAGAAGGTAATGAGAGGGTACAAGAGCCTCAGCTATGGTTTCGGCAGCGGCATGAAATGGCAGTTCGCCTCCATCGTGCTGCACGGCGAGCGCGTCAACCTGCAGTTCCACCGGGCAACCGAACTGCCCGATCCAGCGGGGTTGCTGGAAGGGACAGGGAAGGCTATGCGCCATGTCAAGATTCGGACAGAGGAAATAATCCAAAGCGAAGAAGTCAGGGAGTTGATCGAGTCCGCGGCGGCGCTGGCGCGTCCATGAACCCTGCGCAATGTGAAGATCGTCCAGCAACTTGCCCCAAGAGTGCTTCGTGAATAATCCGGGCTAGTACCATCCTGCCCATGTCGTCGATCCTGCGGGCCGTGCTCTCGATCTCGGCGGCTAGCACCCTCTCGCGGGTGACGGGCTACGCCAGGACGCTGGTCCAGGCC
>JACCZN010000247.1 GCA_013695915.1 Rubrobacter sp. | reverse complement strand
CCGGAAGGCCGGCATCATGGGCTCCCGGTCCACGGCCTCGCGCACCAGGTCTACAAAGGCCTCCGAGCTCGCGACGCCGCCGCCGAGCACCACGGCCTCCGGGTCGTAGGCGTATAGGAAGTCCACTATGGAGCGCCCCAGGTAGGCCGCGCTCTCCTCCAGTATACGACGGGCGGCCTCGTCGCCGCCGGAGAAGGCCGAGATCACGGCCCGCGCGTCCGCCGGTTCCTCCGGTGGGGGGCTCCACCCCGCCTCCCGGGCCCGCCGGGCGATAGCCGACCCGGAGGCTACAACCTCGAGACACCCCACGCGCCCGCAGCCGCACCTCGGCCCGTTCTCGGCCACCACTACGTGCCCGAGCTCCCCGGCGAACCCGCGAGAGCCGCCGAAGACCTCCTCTCCCAGCACGAGCCCCGCCCCGATACCCGTGGAGACCGTGATGTAGAGCAGGGACCCGTACCGCTCGCCCGTCCCGTAGACCGCCTCCCCGAGCGCGCCGAGGTTCGCGTCGTTCTCCACCGCGACCGGCCTCCCGAGGCGCTCGCCCAACCCCTCCGCGAGCCGGAGCCCCCACCACTCTCGAGAGAGGTTCGGCGGGTTGAGGACCACGCCCTCCCTCGGGTCCAGCGGTCCCGGACAGGCCACCGCCACCCCGTCCACCCCTCCGGTCCCGGCCTGCTCCTCCACGGCCCGGGCCAGTATCCCGAGTATGTCCCCCGTCCGGGGTGTTGGGAACTCCCGGCTGTACAGCGGCTCCGGGCCACCGCCGTAGGTCTCGACGAGCGTCTTGGTACCGCCCACGTCGATGCCGCTCACGAAACCCACCGCTCCTACCTCCCGGCCAGGAGAGGCCCGGACACGCCGGCTACCCGGCGACCGGCGGGAAGGTGCCGGCCTTGTGTACCTGACCCGGAAGCTCCTTACCGAGCTTCCCGGAGAGCCAGCCGGCGCAGTCCACCAGGGCTTCCAGGTCTATGCCCGTATCCAGGCCCATGCCGTGCAGCAGGTAAACGAGGTCCTCCGTGGCGATGTTGCCGGTGGCCCGGGGCGCGAACGGACACCCGCCGGTCCCGCCCACCGACGCATCGAGCGCCGTGACGCCGCTCTCCACGGCCGCCACCGCGTTGGCGAGCCCCGTGTTGCGGGTGTTGTGGAAGTGGCAGCCCACGGTCACGCCGAGACCTTCGGCGCCGTCGGCCAGCTCCCGGACCTGGGAGGGCACCCCCGCGCCTATGGTGTCGGCGAAGACCAGCTCGTCGGGGCGGTGAGCCGAGACCTGCTCCGAGATCCGCAACACCTCTGCGGTCTCTACGCGGCCCTCGAATGGGCAGCCGAAGGCTGCCGAGAGTGTCACGGAGACCCTCACCCCGTCCCCGCGCGCCCGTTCGGTGAGCCTTGCCGCGAGGCCTGCCGCCCCCCGGACGGTCGTGTTCTGGTTGCGCCCGGCAAAGGTGTCCGTAACCGGAAAGGCGTAGCGCACCTCGTCCACCCCGGCCGCCACGGCCCGCTCGTAGCCCCGCTCGTTCAGCACGAGCCCGGCGTAGGCGGTCCCGGCCGACCTCAGCCGGTCCACGCCTGCCAGCACCTCCTCCGCGCCCGCCATCTGCGGCACCCTCTTCGGGTTCACGAAGCTCGCCGCCTCCAGCCGCAGCGCCCCCGCAGCGGCCAGCCGGTCGCAGAGCTCCGCGCGGGTCTCCGGGGAGAGGTGCTCCCGCTCGTTCTGCAGGCCGTCGCGCGGCCCGACCTCCACTATCTCAAGCCTCATGGCGCTACACCCTTTCCGCTGCCCGGAGCCGCAGCAGCTTACTCCAGCAGGCCGCTCACGGAGTACCAGATCCGGTTCAGGAACGAGGCCTCTTCGTAGCCTTCCACGGCCACGAGGGGGCTGCTCCCCACGCTCTCCCCGTCCACGAAGACCTCGACCTCGCCGAGCCGGTCACCGGCCTCGGCCTCCGGGGGCAGCTCTCCCCCGTCGGCGACCCGGCGCTCCACCTCCGAGGCCGGGGAGACGGTGGAGCTTACCTCTTCGGCCGCGGCGAGCTCCACCGTCTCCCCCCGGCGGTACGGTATCTCCCGCTCCCCGTAGACCTCCTCCGGAGAGACGAGCGTCTCCTGCTCGAAGATCCTGAAGCCGTAGTCGAGCAGGGCCTGAGAGGAGCTGAACCTATCCTCCGAGCTCTCGGCGTTGAGCACCACCGCTATATAGGACTCGCCCTCGCTCTCTGCGGAGGAGACCAGGGAGGCGCCCGCCTCCGGGGACGTACCCGTCTTGACACCGTTCGCCGGAGGGTAGAAGTTGAGCAGCTCGTTGGTGGTAAAGAAATCTATCTCGCGGTTCTGGGTGGAGATAGAGGCCTCCTGAGTGTCCACTATCTCCACGAACTCGGGATACTCCAGTGCCTCCCGGGCGATCATGGCGAGGTCCCGCGGGCTGGAGTAGTTCTCGTCGTCGTCGAGACCGGCGGGGTCGGCGAAGCTCGTGTTCTCGAGGTCCAACTCGGCCGCCATCTGGTTCATCTGGTTCACGAAGTTGTCCACGTTGCCACCGCCGAGGGACTCGGCCAGCGCGTAGGCCGCCTCGGTCCCCGACGGGACCAGCGCGGCGACCAGAAGGTCCCGGACCGTGACCACCTCCCCCCGGATAAGACCGACGTTGCTGAAGGTCGTGCCCACGAACTCCTCGGCCGTCGCGGTGATCACGATCTCCTCGTCGAGGTCCGTCCCGCTCTCCAGGACCACGAGCGCCAGCATGATCTTGTTTATGGACGCCAGGGGCCGCTGCTCGTCGGCGTTCTCACCGGCCAGGTACCGCCCGGATTCGGCATCCGCGAGCGCCCACGCCTCGGCCGGTACCGGGGGGGGCTCCGGCGCCTGGACCTCGGGCTCCTCCTCTTCCTCCTGCGCCGCGGCGCTGTCGAGGCCGGATGCCCCCGGCACCAGCAAGAGCACGAGAGCGAACACACCGAGCGCCGCCAGAACCCTGGCGTACTCGACTCCCCGAGGCGATACTCTGTGACGCAATTATTACTCCTTCTCCAGCCCCGGCGTGCATACCACCGGGTACGGTCCGTCTCCCAAAAGTACAATCCCTACACTCTACCGGCCGCGGCGCCGGACGCCCGCGGCACCCCGCTATTTTGCACCTGAGGCCCGACGGATACCACCTGCACCGGGCTTCTCGAAGGGAATCTCCATGCCCTGGAAGCTAAGGGGGGCCGGGGGAAGCCCGTATTACCTCCAGTAGAGCCGGGTGCAGCGGGCCGTTCGTGGCTACCAACTCCTCGCTCTGGAGGTCCAGCTCACCGCCCCCGTACCCTGTTACCCGGCCACCGGCCTCCTCCAGTATGAGGCTGCCAGCGGCGATGTCCCACGCCTTCACGCCACTCTCGTAGTAACCATCCAGCCTCCCCGCGGCGACGTAGCACAAATCTAGCGCGGCGGCGCCCACCCTCCGCATGCCCTGCGTGAGCTTCGAGAACCGGCCGAACAACTCCAGGGCCTCCGGCATGTCGCTCCGGTCGTAGGGGAACCCCGTCGCCAGCAGGGACCGCAGCAACTCCTCCGTCCCGGAGACCCGCAGGGTCCGGCCGTTCAGGGTCGCGCCACCGCCCCGCTCGGCGACGTAGGTCTCCCCGGAGATAGGGTCGTGTACTACGCCGATCAGGACCTCACCGGCCCTCTCCAGCGCTATGGAGACGGCGAAGGCCGGGAACCCGTGCGCGTAGTTGGTCGTGCCATCCAGCGGGTCGACGATCCAGCGCAGCTCGCTCTCGCCCGGTATCTCCCCACCCTCTTCCGCCAGCACCCCGTAGTTCGGGAACACCCTCCGGAGGACCTCCAGGACGACCCTCTCGGCCTCCCCGTCCACCTCCGTAACGAGGTCCACCTCGCCCTTGTACGTGACGTTCTGCCGCCCGCCGAAGTTCTCCCGCAGCACCTCACCGGCCGCTACCGCCGCCTCGACCGCGGTCTCGAGCTCGGTCCTCAAGGACCGCTCCGCTCATCGAGGGCTCGCCAGGGCTCCCACCCGGACAGGGCCTCACCTGCCAGGGTCATGCTCCAAAGTTCAAAGGCTGGTGCTCCCCATGTCGGAGCACTTTAAGACAAACCCGCCCCGTCCACAAGCTCTACCGCGCCGGACTCCAGCCACCCCCACAGCCGCTACCAGGCCTTGCACTCGGGTGTTATTCGTCGGCCACCCCGTTCCGGAGCTCCGGGATCATCACCTGTACATCTTTTCGTTCCCCGGGTACGGACCAGCGAAGCGGAACGGCGGATAGAGTATCCTGAAGCCCTGTCCGGACCCTGCGTGTCAGGAAGTGCGGGTAGAAGGGCGGAGGCGTAGAAAGGGTCGCAGCATGAAGAAGCGGAGCAGCACCAAGACGCTCGTGCGTTGGATATCTTTCGGTGCGCTCGGGGGCGGCGTGGTCGGCCTCGTGCTGGCCGCCAACCTTGGCCTGGCGTACCTCAGCATATGTCTTGGCATCGGCCTCATGGTAGGCGTAAGCATAGGAACCTGGCGCTCCTCCGGCGAGGACGACTAGAGACCCACGCTTCTTCGAGCGTGATCCGCGATCCGCCCCGTATCATCGCTCTTCTGTTCTGCTACACGTTGGTTCTGCGCGGCGGCCAGTTCGCCGGTAAACGCCCGAACAGAAGCAGCGCCAGTGCATGACCCAGGCGCCAGGAGACCACGCCCCTCGATAGGTGATCTTCGAAGCCGGAGTGCGAAGGAAAGACCTTGCCGGGCGAACAACCCCGTAGAGGTCTTTGCAGGAAAAGAAACCCTCGACAACCGGACCGACCGAAGGTAGGGCTCTCAGCACTACCAGGTAGGTCTTGCAGCAAACCTGTAGCGAATACATCAACGACAGTGTAGACTTTCAGGTACACAAAGTGTGTAGTTTTGATCCGCGCTTATTCTAAGATAAAGGAGCGGTCGAATGAAGTTCGTAAGCTCGCGAGAGATCCGGGCGAACCCGAGGCCCGTGCTCGAGGCCCTGGAGGAGCAGGAGGTCGTGCTCACTTCCCGCGGGAGACCGGTGGCGCTACTTCTTGGCGTCAGCGGCGACGATCTGGAGGAGACCGTGCAACTCGTGAGACGTGCCAGGGCGCAGGCCGCCGTCTCCCGCATGCGCAAAGGCGCAGCGGAGAGAGGTTCGGAAAAGATGGGCCAGGAGGAGATAGAGGACGAGATAAGGGCTGCGCGCAGCGAGCGCCCCGATCGGTGAGCCTGGAGCGGGTCGTGCTGGACACCAACGTACTTGTGTCCTCTCTCCTCAACAGCTTCGGGAGACCTGGCAGGGTGCTGGATCTGATGCTGGCCGGTGAGCTGAGCGCCGCCCACGATGACCGCGTTCTGGGCGAGTACCGGGAGGTGCTCCGGCGGGAGAGGTTCGGGTTCTCCGCCAGGGACGTAGACGGGCTACTGGGCTTTTTGGAGACCGAGGGGATCAAGGTCAACCCGCCGGTGCTCGGCGCGGAGCTTCCGGACCCGAACGACGTACCGTTTCTCGAGGTCGCTCACGCGGCAGGAGCCGTGCTCGTTACCGGGAACCTGAGACACTATCCGGCGGAAGAGAGGCGGAATACCAAAGTCCTGGAACCGGCCGCGTTCCTGGAGAGGTGGCTCGCGCACATCCGGGACCGGCAATCGGAACAGGGAGGTGAAAGTGAGTAAGCGCGGCAACGGTGAGAGGTCCGTCTACAAGCGCAAGGACGGCAGCTCTCTCGGCCCTTCGTTGGTGTCGAATTGGTGTCAGGATAGAGCGTAACGTCGAAGGGTATCCAGACCCACACCGACAGCGATTGTATGTCAAACGGGGTCGGAGACAGGATCCGGCTCCGCACCGTATATGTTGAACTTCCTGCAAATCCTTGCTTTCTTCAGTAGGGGCGGTGGGACTCGAACCCACACTGTGCGGATTTTAAGT
>JACCZN010000331.1 GCA_013695915.1 Rubrobacter sp. | reverse complement strand
ACCCGCGAGGAGGTGCCCAGGGAACGGTCCAGGAATATACCACCGTAGAACGGCCGGAAGAACCCGTCTATGAACCTTTCGGAGAACCCGAAGCCCCGCAGGTACTCCACGCTGGACGGGTCCTTGCGGTCCTCGATCTCACCGGCGGTCCCGGCCCGTGCGGGGGCACCGAACGCGGAGCCCGCAGCGAGCGCGAGGGTGCGGAGCTTGTCGCCCGGGGTCGCCACACCGGAGAGCAGCGAGGCCAAGATGGCCCCCGGGTCCCGCCAGGGGTCGGAGAGCACGTCCTCTCTAGCTCCCCGCCGGATGACCGCTCCGGGGTCGAAGGCCTGGAAGTCGAGCGCCGCGTAGTCCAGATGGCGCTTCGATGCCGGGTACGCCGTAAAGTACACCTGGAACCCCCGGTCGAGCAAGAAACCGTCCCTCCGGTCCGTACGCACGCGCCCGCCGACGCCGTCCGAAGCCTCGAAGACCGAGACCTCCGCACCACGTCCGGCGAGAACCTTCGCACAGGTAAGGCCGGCGAGCCCGGCTCCGACGACGATAACTCTCATAACGAGGAGTGAGTTTACTCCTCACCAGGGGTACCGACCACCGGCGCGGCCACGGATGGAGCCACAGAAGACCGGTACGGCCCACGACGCCGGGAACTCCGGAGGGAGACTTTATACGAGTTAGTGCATACAATGAACGGCCGGAGGGACCGCCCTGAGAGTCGGAGGGAGAATAGAGATGAGCCGGAGAGACGTAGTGCTCTTTGTGCAGCCCGGGTGAATGTTCTGCGACGAGACGGAGGAGTTCCTCCGGGCGAACGGCGTGGAGTTCACCGCCAGGGACATAACAGGGGACGAGGAGGCGTTCGCGGAGCTAGAGGCCACCGGCGCCATGACCACGCCCGTAACCGTCGTGGACGGCGAGGTCGTGGTCGGATTCGACCGCGGCGAGCTATCGCGGGTGCTGGGGCTCTGATCCCGGCCCCGAGAAAGGCCGCAGCCCGAAGCCGGAAGGTATCCTCGTACCTCCGTGGAGACCGGCGTCGGATATGTGCCGTTTGCACATAAGCTATGGGTGGTGCTACTCTCGGTGAAACGGAGGGGTTGACGAGGAGCGCCGGGGGCCTGGCGGCCGGGCTCCGTGAGTCTTGGAGGGGTAAGATGTTAAAGAAGGTTCTGGTTGCCAATCGGGGGGAGATCGCGATCCGGGCGTTCCGGGCGGCGTACGAGCTCGGCATCCGGAGCGTCGCGGTCTATACGACGGAAGACCGAGGCTCGCTGCACCGCCAGAAGGCGGACGAGGCGTACGAGATCGGGGAGCCCGGCCATCCGGTGCGCGGGTACCTCGATATAGAGGCGCTGGTGGAGGCCGCCCGCCGGGTCGGGGCCGACGCCGTCTACCCGGGCTACGGTCTCCTCTCTGAGAGCGCCGGGCTCTCCCGGGCCTGCGCCGAGGCCGGGCTGACCTTTGTCGGTCCCCCGCCGGAGGTACTCTCGCTCACCGGGGACAAGGTGCGCGCCCGCCGGGCCGCCGAGGAGGCGGGGATACCGGTGCCCCGCGCCTCGGAGCCCATACCGGGGCCCGAAGAGGCACTCGCGGCCGCCGAAGAGATAGGGTACCCCGTCTTTGTAAAAGCGGCCGGCGGCGGTGGCGGCCGCGGTATGCGGCGCGTGGAGCGGCCCGGTGACCTCAAGGGCGCCGTGGAGACGGCGATGCGCGAGGCCGAGGGCGCTTTCGCGGACTCCACGGTCTTTCTGGAGGAGGCACTGGAGCGCCCGCGGCACATCGAGGTACAGTTGCTCGGCGACGAGACCGGGGAGGTCGTTCACCTCTTCGAGCGGGACTGCTCCGTGCAGCGGCGCCACCAGAAAGTGCTGGAGATAGCGCCCGCGCCGAACCTCGACCCGGAGCTGCGGGGCCGGCTCTGCGAGGACGCCGTGCGGTTCGGGAGGTCCGTCGGGTACCGCAACGCGGGGACCGTGGAGTTCCTCGTCGGGGAGGACGGCCGGTACGCCTTTATAGAGATGAACCCCCGGATACAGGTCGAGCACACCATCACCGAGGAGACCACGGACTTCGACCTCGTCCACGCGCAGCTCAGGATCGCCGGGGGCGAGACCCTGCGGGACCTCGGGCTGCGGCAGGGGGAGGTCCGCCAGCGCGGCGTGGCCGTGCAGTGCCGGGTGACCACCGAGGACCCGGCCAGCGGCTTCCGGCCGGATACCGGCAGGGTCTCCGTCTACCGCTCTCCCGGCGGGGCCGGCATCCGGCTCGACGGCGGCAGCGCTTACGCGGGAGCCGAGATCAGCCCTTACTTCGACTCCCTGCTCGTGAAGCTCACCGCCCGCGGCTCGGACCTCCCCGCCGCCGCCCGCCGCGCCCGCCGGGCCCTCGCCGAGCTCCGCGTCCGGGGCGTGGCGACCAACGTCGCCTTTCTCCGGGCCGTCCTCGCCGACGAGGACCTCCTGGCCGGGCGTGCGACCACCTCGTTTATCGACGAGCGGCCCCACCTGACCTCCGTCTCCACCGGCGCCGACCGCGCCACCCGGCTCCTCTCTCTGCTCGCCGACACCACCGTGAACCGCCCCCACGGCCCACCCCCCGCAGGACCGGACCCCCGGACCAAGCTCCCTTCTCTGCCGGACGCCGGGGAGCCGCCTCCACCGGGTTCCCGCCAGCTCCTCGAAGAGGTGGGGCCCAGAGAGTTCGTCCGCCGCCTGCGGGAGGAGACCACGCTCCGGGTCACCGACACCAGCATGCGGGACGCCCACCAGTCGCTCTTCGCCACCCGGATGCGGACCTTCGACATGCTCGCGGCCGCCCCGCACCTGGCGCGTTCGCTGCCGGAGATGTTCAGCGCCGAGGTCTGGGGCGGGGCAACCTTCGACGTGGCGCTGCGCTTCCTGCACGAGGACCCGTGGGACCGGCTCGCCCGCCTGCGGGAGGGCCTGCCGAACGTCTGCCTGCAGATGCTCCTGCGCGGCCAGAACACGGTCGGCTACACGAGCTACCCGCCGGACGTGGTCAAGGCGTTCGTAGCCGAGGCCCGGAGGACCGGCATAGACATCTTCCGCATCTTCGACGCCCTGAACGACGTGGAGAAGATGCGCCCCGCCATCGAGGCCGTGCTGGAGACGGACGCCATCGCCGAGGGTACCCTCTGCTACACGGGGGACCTCTCCGACCCGCAGGAGAAGCTCTACACCCTCGACTACTACCTCCAGACCGCCGAGGGGCTCGCGGGGGCCGGCTCGCACGTCTTGTGCATAAAGGACATGGCGGGTCTCCTGCGGGCACCGGCCGCCGGGGAGCTCGTCGGGGCCCTGCGGCGGGAGTTCGACCTCCCGGTCCACCTCCACACCCACGACACCGGCGGCGGCCAGCTCGCCACGTACCTCGCGGCCATCGAGGCGGGCGTGGACGCCATAGACGGCGCGGCGGCCCCGCTCTCGGGCATGACCAGCCAGCCGAGCCTCGCCGCCATCGTCGCCGCCACGGACCACACGGAGCGCGAGACCGGCCTCTCGCTGGAGGCTCTGGGGGACCTGGAACCCTACTGGGAGGCGGTCAGGTCGCTCTACGCGCCGTTCGAGGCCGGGCTGCGCTCGCCGACCGGCACGGTCTACCGCCACGAGATACCGGGCGGCCAGCTCTCCAACCTGCGGCAGCAGGCCGACGCTATGGGCCTCGGGGAGAGGTTCGAGGAGATCGAGAGGCTCTACGCTCGCTGCGACACGCTCCTGGGCCGGCCGGTAAAGGTCACCCCGACGAGCAAGGTCGTCGGCGACCTCGCGCTCTACCTGCTCTCCGCCGGTGTCGAGCCCGAGGAGCTAGAGGCCGACCCGGAGAGGTACGACCTGCCGGGGAGCGTTATCGGGTACCTGCGGGGTGAGCTCGGCGTCCCGGCGGGCGGGTGGCCCGAGCCGTTCCGCTCCCGGATGCTCGCAGCCCGCGGCGAGGCCGGGGAGGAAGACGGGCTCTCCGAGGAGGACCGCGCCGCACTGGACGGCCCCGGCCGCCGGGACGCCCTGAACCGGCTACTCCTGCCCGGACCCACCTCGGAGCGGGCCACCGCCGAAGGGCGCTACGGCGACGTCTCCGTGGTCCCGACAAAGAGCTTCCTCTACGGCCTCACCCCCGAGGAGGAGGTCGCCGTGGACCTCGAGCCGGGCGTGCGGCTCTTTATCCAGCTCGAGACCGTGATGGAGGCCGACGAGCGCGGCCAGCGGACGGTCCTGTGTAATGTGAACGGCCAGAGCCGCCCCGTGGAGACGTTGGACCGCTCCATCGTGCCCGAGGTAGCCACGCGGGAGAAGGCCGACCTCGACGACCTGAACCAGGTCGCAGCCTCGATGACCGGCGTCGTGACGCTCTCGGCCGAGAGAGGCCGGGAGGTCGCGCAGGGAGAGCAGATCGGCACCATCGAGGCCATGAAGATGGAGTCCGCGATCAGCGCCCCGGCGGACGGCACCGTCGAGCGCGTCGTGGTCTCACCCGGCACCAGGGTCGAGCCCGGAGACCTGCTCCTGGTGCTCGGATAGACCCCGCTAGGAGCCCTCTCCATCGAAGTCGAGCCGCACCCGGTGGTCCGGGTCGAGGGTAAGGGCCGCCGCGAAACGCCCGCCGGCCTTGCTCTTGAAGCCTTTGAGCTTCGCCGTCTTTCCCTTGACTAGAAGCTGCTTGGCCTGGGCCACGGTCACCGTCTTGCCCGCCACCCGCTTCCAGACGGCGAACTTGCACCCCGTCTCCTTCCATGCCGAGCAGCCGTAGGCCTTCTTGGTCTCCACCACCGGGGCCCCGCACTTCGGGCAGGAGCCCAGGGGGCCCTTCTCCTTCGCGCTCTTCCGGGCGCTCTGCGGGGCGGCGACCTTCCCGCCCTCCATGCCGCGCACCTCCTCGACCAGCGAGCGCGCGAAGCTCCCGATGTCCTGCATGAAGCCGTCGCGGCTCTCGGTCCCCTTCTCGACGCCCGCGAGACGCTCCTCCCACCGGGCCGTCAGCTCCGGCGAGCAGAGAGAGCCTTCTCCGAGAAGTGAGATCAGGGCCCGCCCCTTCTCCGTCGGAAGGAGGATCTTCCTATGACGCTCCAGGTACCCGACCTTCAGGAGCCGCTCGATGGTCGAGGCCCGGGTCGCCGGGGTACCGAGCCCGGAGTCCTTCATCTGCTGGCGGAGTTCCTCGTCCTCGACGAGCCTCCCCGCCGTCTCCATCGCCCCCAGAAGCGCCGACTCCGAGTACCGCGGCGGCGGCTTGGTCTCGCCCTCCTTTACAGCTACCTTGGCGACCGGCCACTCCTGTCCCTCCTCTACGGGCGGCAGGACCGGCGGCTCCTTCTCCTTCTTGCCACCGACCCCGTCCGGATAGAGCCTCCGCCACCCGGCCTCCAGCACGACCCGCCCCTTCGACAGGAACGTCTCCCCCGCGACCTCCGTGACGACGCTGGTGTCCTCGAAGCGGGCGTTCGGGAAGAAGACGGAGAGGAAGCGCCGGGCCACGAGGTCGTAGACCCGGGCTTCGTCCTGGGGCAGACTCCCGGAGGGCTTCCTGGTGGTAGGCACGATGGCGTGGTGGTCCGTCACCTTCGCGTCGTCCACGATACGCTGGCTCACGGGCAGCTTCTCCAGGGCCAGCAGCTCCTCCGCGAACGGCGAGAGCTCCTCCAGCCCCCCCGCGGCCTCCACGCGCTGCTTCAGACCACCGGCCATGTCCCGCGTGAGGTAGCGGCTCGAGGTGCGGGGATAGGTGATGAGCTTGTGCTCCTCGTAGAGGGCCTGCGCTGCCTTCAAGGTGCGCTCGGCGGTAAAGCCGTGCTTCGCGTTGGCGTTGCGCTGGAGCTCGGTGAGGTCGTGGAGGAGCGGCGGCCGCTCCGTAGCTACCTTCTTCTTGACCTTTTGGACGGTCCCCGTGCCGCCT
>JACCZN010000238.1 GCA_013695915.1 Rubrobacter sp. | reverse complement strand
ACCTCGTCGCGGAGCCTGGCGGCGTACTCGAACTTGAGGTCTTCGGCGGCCTCCTGCATCTCGGCCTGGAGGTCGGCGATGAGCTTGTGGAGCTCGTCGGGGTCGCGGGGGGCTTCGTGCGAGGGGCCGGTCTTCTTGCCCGCCTTGTAGAGGCCCTTGGCCTCGGCGGCTATAAGGATGTCGGAGATGCCCTTCTTGATGGTGGTGGGCTGTATGTCGTTGCGCTCGTTGTGGGCGGCCTGGATCTCACGGCGGCGCTCCGTCTCGCCGAGGGCGGCCTTCATGGCGTCCGTCCGCTTGTCGGCGTACATGATGACCCTCCCCTCCACGTTCCGGGCCGCCCGGCCGATGGTCTGTATCAGGGCGCGCTCCCCGCGCAGGAAGCCCTCCTTGTCCGCGTCCAGGATGGCGACGAGGGTTACCTCCGGGAGGTCCAGGCCTTCCCTCAGTAAGTTAATGCCGACGAGCACGTCGAACTCGCCGGTGCGGAGGCCGCGGATGATCTGGATGCGCTCCAGCGTCTCGATGTTGGAGTGCATGTAGCGGGCCTTTATGCCGGCCTCCAGGAGGTAGTCCGTGAGGTCCTCGGACATCTTTATGGTGAGCGTGGTTATGAGGATCCGCTCGTTGCGCTCGGTCCGTTTGGCGACCTCGTTCAGAAGGTCGTCTATCTGGTTCTTCGTCGGGCGGACGTCTACCTCCGGGTCCACGAGGCCAGTCGGGCGGATGATCTGCTCCACCATCCCGTCCGAGTTCTCGAGCTCGTACGGCCCCGGCGTCGCCGAGACGAAGACCAACTGGTCCGTCTTGAGCAGGAACTCCTCCCACATGAGTGGCCGGTTGTCCAACGCCGAGGGCAGCCGGAAGCCGTGCTCGACGAGCGTGGTCTTGCGGGAGCGGTCGCCCTTGTACATGCCCCGGACCTGGGGCAACGTTATGTGCGACTCGTCCACGAAGGTCACGAAGTCGTCGGGGAAGTAGTCGAGCAGCGTGTACGGCGTCGAGCCCGGCGGGCGGCCGTCGAGGTGGCGGGAGTAGTTCTCGATGCCCGAGCAGTACCCGAGCTCCCGCATCATCTCCAGGTCATAGAGCGTCCGCTGCCTCAGGCGATACGCTTCCAGGACCTTCCCCTCCCGCTCCAGCTCCGCGTACTGCTCTTCGAGCTCGGCCTCGATGTTCTTTACCGCCACCTCCATCCGCTCCTCGCCGGTCACGAAGTGGGTCGCCGGGTAGACGGTGACGTACTCGTGCTCCCGCAGGACCTCGCCGGTCAGCGGGTCCACCTCCGTCGCGCCCTCCACCTCGTCCCCGAAGAACGAGACCCGGTAGATGGTGTCCTGGTAGGCCGGGTGGACCTCCAGCACGTCGCCCCGCACGCGGAAGGTGCCGCGGGAGAGCTGGTAGTCGTTGCGGGTGTACTGGATCCTGACGAGGTCGCGTAGCACGTCGTCGAGGTCGTAGAAGCCGCCCTCCTGCAACAGGACCATCTTCGAGCGGTACTCCTCCGGGCTACCGAGACCGTAGATCGCCGAGACGCTCGCCACCACCACCACGTCGCGGCGGGTGAAGAGCGCGCTCGTCGCCGAGTGGCGCAGGCGGTCTATGTCCTCGTTGATCTGGGCGTCCTTCTCGATGAACGTGTCGGAGGAGGGCACGTACGCCTCGGGCTGGTAGTAGTCGTAGTAGGAGACGAAGTACTCCACCGCGTTGTTCGGGAAGAACTCCGCGAACTCGCTCGCGAGCTGGGCGGCGAGCGTCTTGTTGTGGGCGATCACGAGCGAGGGCCGCCCGACCTTCTCTATGGTACGCGCCATGGTGTGCGTCTTGCCCGAGCCGGTAACCCCGAGCAAAGTCTGCGCCCGGTTACCGGCTTCGAGACCGGCCGAGAGCTGCTCTATCGCCTTCGGCTGGTCCCCCGCCGGCAGGTACTCGCTGCTCGCCCGGAAGTCGTTCTGCACCGGCTTCTCCACTACTGAACACCCATACCTTCCCGCCGCCTGGCCCGCTGGCGCACCGCTCTACCCGCCGGCGCACCCGACCCCGTTATTCTATCTCCACCTGCAGGGCTCGACGCCCCCGATCTCCGGATAGGACCGCCTTTTTCCGGTCTGCCCCATGCCTAACACCCCGGCCTACGGGGTACAGAAGGCAGAGGGTACGGCGTTTCCTACGGGTAGCCGGCCCCGCAAGCAACTACAGGACACAGAGAGTCAGGGGTAGCTAGTGAGCCAGGGTAACCAACAACAGCAGGGCGAACAGCAGCAGTCCCAGAGCCCGACCGCGCGGCTGGAGCAGGTCCTCGCCGACATCAGGAAGGTACAGAACCTGCTGGAGATACAGTACCCGCACCAGGGCAGCGCCATCAACCTGCAGCGGGAGGCCGGTGACCTGGTGTGGAAGGAGATCCAGGAGACCCGCCAGCAACAGCAACAGGCGCAGCAACAGTAAAGAGCCGGTAGCTTATACGGAATCCGGTTGACTACTTCGCGGCCTTTGTAGTTCGGGAGTCGAGAGGTCGGGAGTCGTATTTGTCTTTTCCGACTCCCGACTCCCAAAGCGAGCGGAGCGACGCGCCTCCCGACTCCCGGGCCCACCAGAGATGGCATAATTTACCCGGATTCCGTATTACTCCGGGGTCCCGTCCAGGTCGCTCCCGTAGAGTTCGGCGTAGGAGTCGCGGGCCTCGTTCACGTCCTCCACGTACTCCCGGGTCTCGGGGAAGGGTATATCTTCCTCGACGTCGAACTCCTCTGACTGTAGCCAGCCGTCGACGTTGCCCCGGCCAGCGTTGTACGCCGCGAGCGCTATCCTCTCGTCTCCGGGATACTGGCCCTCCAGGTAGCTCAGGTACCAGGTGCCCATGAAGACGTTCACCTCCGGCTCCTGGTAGTCGCCCTGAATGCCGCTCTGCTGGGAGATGAACTCCGCGGTCTCGGGCAGTATCTGCATGAGGCCGTAGGCTCCCTCCGGGGACTCGGCCTGCGGACGGAAGCGGCTCTCCGTGTGGATCACGCCGGCCACCAGCGCGGGCTCGAGGTCGTACCGCTCGCTGGCGGCTACTATGCTCTGCTCGTACTCCAGCGGGTGCATGGCGCGCTGGACCCGCTCCTCGAGTTGGCCCGGCACCCTCAGCATGAGCACCAGCGCGATGAACAGGGCGACCAGGACCACCGCCACCGGCCCCAGGAGCCGCCAGCGTCTACTCCTCTTCCTGCCCCGGACCGTCCGAAAACTTCCGTCCAATAACCTTCTCCACGAGCTTCCGCGCCTGCTCCTCTAGTCTATACAGGTCGCCGTCGTTCGCCACGACCAGTCCGGCCCGGCGGGCCTTCTCCTCCCCGGAGAGCTGGCGCTCCTCTATTGCCCGCCGCTTCCCCTCGTCCACGCCCCGCTCCGCCGCCCACGCCCGGCGGCGCTCCTCCGGGGCGGTGACCGCGACGGTCAGGTCGAACTGCTCGCCCCGCCCGCCCTCGAAGAGCAAGGGTATCTCCGCGACGAACAGCTCCGCCTCCGACGCCGCCGCGCGCCGGTCCGTCTCCCGGCGCACCAGGGGGTGCAGTATACCTTCGAGGTCCTGCAGGGCCTCCGGGTCGCCGAAGACGGCGCGGGAGAGAGCGTCCCTGTCCACCCCGCCCTCCCCGAGTACCTCCTCACCGAAGCGCTCCACGACCGCGGATACCGTCGCCGGGTCCTCCGCAAGCAGTTCGTGTACGAGCCCGTCCGCGGAGACGGTCTCCGCCCCGAGCCCTCCGAGCATCCGGACGAAGGTGCTCTTGCCGCACGCAAAGGGACCGGTGACGGCCAGCGTCACCGGTCCCTTCTTGGAACCCTCCCGTGCCGGGGAGGCTGCTACTCCCGGCCCAGGTCCAGGTCGGAGAGCTTGTCGAAGGCTCCGGTCCGCAGGCCGCCCTCGCGCTGGCGGTCGCCGCCCCGGTCACCACCGCCGGTCTCGCGCTGGCGGTCGCCGCTCCGGTCGCCGCGGTCGCGGGAACGCTCGCCGCGGGGCCGGTCCTCGCGCGGCTCGCGGCGCGGGCGCTCCTCGCGCTCGCCGCCCTCGGAGGAGGCTTCGCGCTCCTCCTTCTTCGGCCGGAGGGAGAGCGAGAGCCGGCGGCGCTTGGCGTCCACGTCGATGATCCGGGCGTCCACCTCGTCGCCGGAACGCACGATCTCATCCGGCGTCTCCACGTGGTGGTCGGCCAGCTCGGAGATGTGGATCAGACCCTCCACACCCTCGGCCACCTCGACAAAGGCCCCGAAGGAGACCAGCTTGGTCACCCGGCCGTGGATGGACTCCCCGATCTCCACCCGCTCGACGATCTCCTGCCACGGGTCCTTGCGGGTCTGCTTGAGGCCAAGCGAGATCCGCTCGCGGTCCCTATCTACCTCCAGGACCTTGACCTCGACCTCCTCGTTGACCTCGACGACCTCGCTCGGGTGGTCGACGTGGTTCCAGGAGAGCTCGGAGATGTGGATCAGGCCGTCTATCCCGTTCAGGTCCACGAAGGCCCCGAAGTCCACGAGGTTGGAGACGGTGCCCTTGACGATGTTGCCCTCTTCGAGGTCGGTGAGGATGCGGTCGCGCTCCTCCTTGCGCTCCTCCTCGAGCACCGCCCGGCGGGAGAGCACCACGTTGTTGCGGCTCCGGTTGAGCTCGATGACCTTGCACTCCAGGCGCTGGCCCATGAAGGACTCCAGGTTCCTGACGCGCCGGATGTCCACGAGGCTCGCGGGCAGGAAGCCCCGCAGGCCGATGTCGATGATCAGACCGCCCTTGACGACCTCGATGACCGGGCCCTCGACCGTCCGCTGCTCGTTGTGGGCCTCTTCTATGCGGTTCCAGGCCTTCTCGAACGCCGCCCGCTTGGCCGAGAGGATGAGCCGGCCGTCGGCGTCCTCTTTCTGGAGCACCAGAGCCTCCAGGTGCTGGCCGAGCTCCACGATCTCGTGCGGGTCCGCGCCCTTGCGGATGGAGAGCTCGTTGGACGGTACGAGCCCCTCGGACTTGTAGCCGATGTCTACGAGGACCTCTTCCTTGTCTATACGGACGACCTCGCCCTCGACTATGTCCCCGTCCTTGAAGTCTATGAGGACCTTCTCGTCTACAGGGACGACCTCCCCGTTCTCCTCGCGGAAGAAGTCCCTCATAGTCAACGTGCGGGACGCGTTCTCAGTGGTGTCTGTCATGTAACTAGTGGGTTTCCTTTTTCGTTTGCTCGCCTAGGGAATTATACAGGAATTACGAAAACAGAGGACGCACGGCTTCGCCCGCCGAACGTTCGAATAATGGCTGCCTGAAATCACTCTCCATATTATACACCACCGGACGGCAGGGGCTCGCCCTGTCCCCACCGGTCGCCCGCCTTGACCTCTACCTCCAGCGGCGGGTCTAGCTCGCAGGCGGCGACCATCCTCTCCGCGGCCAGGGCCGCGACCTCCTCCACGGAGCCCCGGTCCGCGTCGAAGACGAGCTCGTCGTGTACCTGCATGAGCATCTCCGTCCCGAGGTCCGCGAGGCGCGGCTGGAGGTCTACCATCGCTACCTTGATCACGTCCGCGGCGGTACCCTGCACCCGGGCGTTGAAGGCTATGCGCTCCCCGAGCTTGCGGGTGTTCTTGTTCTGGTTCCTGAGCTCCGGCACGTAGCGGCGGCGGCCGAAGAGCGTGGTGGCGTACCCGAGGCTCTCGGCCTCTTCTATGGTCTCCTCTATAAACTCCGCCACCTTCGGGTAGCGCTCGCGGTAGCGCTTTATGTACCGCTCGGCCTCGGAGGAGTGTACGTTACCGAGGCGCGTGGCGAGCCCGAAGCCCGAGATGCCGTACAGGATGCCGAAGTTGACCATCTTGGCCCGGCGGCGCAGCTCGGGGGTCACGGACTCGGGACGCACGTCGAAGACCTCGGCGGCGGTGCGGGTGTGGACGTCCTCCCCGCCGGAGAAAGCCTCGAGTAGCGCGGGCTCCCGGGTCATGTGGGCCAGGATGCGGAGCTCTATTTGGGAGTAGTCGGCGATCACGAGCCTCCGCCCCGGCGAGGCGGTGAAGGCGTCCCGGATGCGGGAGCCGAGCTCGGTGCGGACGGGGATGTTCTGGAGGTTCGGCGAGTCGCTGGAGATGCGGCCCGTAGCGGTCGTGGTCTGGTTCAGCGTGGTGTGGATGCGGCCGTCCGGACCCACGAGCTTGCCGAGGCCGTCTATATAGGTGCCCTTGAGCTTGGCGAGCTCGCGGTACTCGATGATCCTGGCCGCAACCGGGTGCTCGATGGCTAGCTGCCCGAGCACCTTGGCGTCGGTCGAGTAGCCGGTCTTGGTCTTGCGGATGGGGTCTATGCCCATCTCCTCGAAGAGCACTTCCCCGAGCTGCTTGGGGGAGTTTATGTTGAACGGGTGGCCGACGGTCTCGTGGATCTCCTCTTCCAGAGCCCCGATGCGGCCCTCTATCTCCCGGCCGACCTCCTCGATAGTCGCCAGGTCCACCGGCATACCGACAAGCTCCATATCCCCGAGAACGTCGGCGAGCGGCAACTCTATCTCGTAGTAGAGCCGGTCGAGGCCCATCTCCCGGAGCTTCCCCTCCAGGACCGGCGCGAGCTCGGCGGCCAGCGCCGCCCGCCGGGCCGCTCCCGAGACCTCCAGGGTCACCTCCTTCTCCCCGGGCTCCTGCCGGACCTCCCGGTCGGGCAGGTACAGAGCCTCGGCCAGGGCTTCCAGCTCGTAGCTGTTGGTCCCCGGCTGTATGAGGTACGCGGCGAGGTAGGTATCGAAGGCGGCGCCCCGGACGCCGAGCTTCTTGGCGTCGTGCAGGTAGAGTGGACGGTCCGGCAGCTCGTCCACGAAGCGCACGTCCTCTCCGGAGACGGCGACGCACCACTTCCGGCCTTCGAGCGTCCCGGCGTAGCCTACCGGCGCGGCGGCGACCGGCTCCGTTCCGGCTCCTACCGGCTCCTCCGAGAGCCGCACCACCACCCGCTCCGGCTCCGGCGGCTCTTCGCCGTCGGCCCCAATCACGGGCAGGTTCGCGAAGCGGGGCTCAAGGCTCCGGAACTCGTAGCGCCGAAGGACCTCCCGGCTCTCCGGAGAGACGCCCTGGAAGCGGAGCCCTTCGAGGTCGAACTCCGCCGGGGCGTCGAACCGCATTCGGGCCAGCTCCAGCGACATGAAGGCGTTCTCCCGGTCCTCCTCGAGCTTCTTGCGGGTACCGGCGGGCGTCACGTCCTCCAGGTTCTCGTAGACCTCACCTACCGTGCCGTACCTCTGGAGCAGGCTCACGGCTCCCTTCGGACCGACCCCCTTCACCCCGGGGATGTTATCCGAAGCGTCGCCGACCAGGGCCTTGTAGTCTGGTATCTGCTCCGGCGTCACCCCGTACTCCTCGACCACCTCCTCCCGGCCGTAGGTTTTGGTCTCGGAGACGCCGCGGGTGGTGCGGACGACCTTCACGCTGCCGTCCACGAGCTGCATGGCGTCCTGGTCCCCGGTGACGATCATGAGCTCTACATCCTCGGGAAGCTTGCGAGAGAGCGTGGCGATCACATCGTCCGCCTCGAACCCCTCGGCCCGCACCACCGGCACGTTCATGGCCCGCAATACGTTGTCCAGATGCTCCTCCTGAGCCCGGAGCTCGTCGGGCATGGCGGTGCGCTGGGCCTTGTACTCCGGGTAGACCTCCATCCGGTACTGCGGCTTGCCGCCGTCCCACACCACCCCGATGCCCACCTCTTCCTCGTCGTCCGCGAGGAGCCTCAGGAGCATGCTGGTAAAGCCGTAGAGGGCGTTGGTAGGGAGCCCCTGCGAGGTGGAGATGCTCTGCGGCAGAGCGTAGAACGCCCGATAGAG
>JACCZN010000234.1 GCA_013695915.1 Rubrobacter sp. | reverse complement strand
CCCGGGAGTCGGGAGGCGCGTCGCTCCGCTCGCTTCGGGAGTCGGGAGTCGGAAAAAACAAATACGACTCCCGACCTCTCGACTCCCGAACTACAAAAGCCGCGAAGTAGTCAACCGGATTCCGTATTATATACAGGGCATGCCCCGCCTCGGATACCCGGCGCAGAACCTATCCATACCGGCGAGCACGAACCACACCCTGCGGCTGACGAGCCTGCGGGACCCGGAGAAGGGAACCGGCGCTCACGCGTGGTCCATAGACGAGAGAGACCGGGAGAGCCTCCTGGAAGTCCTCGACAGCGGGGAGGCGGACGTAATGGCCGGGGCCAGGGGCAAGGAGAAGGCCCTGGCCCCGATGGGCGTCCCCACGGAGTAGAGAAGAGCGCGATGCACGAGAACCCAGGCCGCAACGAGATACGGGCTCTGCTCGGAGAGGCGCGGAACGTGGCGGTCGTGGGCCTCTCCGAAGACCCCCACCGCCCGAGCCACGGCGTCGCCCGGGCGCTACAGAGGTTCGGGTACAGGATACTCCCCGTCAACCCCACCCTCACAGGCCCCGTGCTCGGCGAGAAAGCCTACGCCTCCGTCCGGGACATACCGGAACCCGTCGACATCGTGGACGTCTTCCGCCGGAGCGAGAAGGTGCTGCCGGTAGCGGAGGAGGCGGTCTCCGCGGGGGCCCGGGTGCTCTGGATGCAGTCCGGCGTCGTGAACGAGGAGGCAGCAGCCTACGCCACCGCTCACGGCCTCACCGTGGTAATGGACCGCTGCCTCAAGGTGGAACGCGCCACGCTGCTCAGAGAATAGCAGGTGCTCGGCGAGTACCGGACGGGCGCCCACTTTTAAACACTCGGGTGAGGGGGTATATTCAGACCCCGTCATAGGAACAGACGTAAGGAGGCTACATGCCCCGTATAGAACCGGCAGACCCGAACAACCTCCCCGAAGCCTCGCGGCCTCTGATGGAACAGGCCAAAGGCGCGACCGGCGGCCTGGAGTTAGAGTTCTTCAAGCAGATGGCAGTCTCTCCGGCGGCGTTCGAGGCATACCTCGGCCTCGGCGGCGGCCTGTCGAAGAGCAGCCTCTCGCAGGAGCTCCAGGAGGAGCTCTCCATCTCCGTCTCGGACTACAACGGCTGCCACTACTGACTCTCGCTGCACTCCGCAGTTGCGGAGCAGATAGGCCTCGGCGCCAACGAGCGCAACCGGGCCCAGCACTTCGAGTCCGAGGACCCAAAGCGCCACGCCGCGCTCCGGTTCGCCCGGGAGGTCGTAGCCAACCGGGGCTCCGTCTCCGACGAGGCCTTCGAGGACGTCCGGAGCGCCGGCTACACGGACGCGGAGATCATCGAGATCGTCGGCAACGTGGTGCTCAACACGTTCACGAACTACATGAACGAGACTATGCAGACCGAGCTAGACTCGCCGAAGGTAGAGCCGGTACACCACTAGGCGGCACCGCAACACCGGCGGGGCGGCGGGCGGCCCGAAGCCCCCGCAGCTCCGCTTCTCTACAATCCAACCTCTACGCTATGGAGGGAGAGCAGATGGTACGGGAGATAGCGGTCTTCAGGATCGGGGCGGGCCGGGAGCAGGAGTTCGAGGAGGCCTACCGGGGCATCGCCTCGCTCCTGGAAGACGCCGAGGGCAGCGGGGGCGCCGTGCTCCACCGGGGCGTCGAGGACCCGGAGGTCTACACCCTCATCGTGGAGTGGGACTCGGTGGAGGCGCACGTGGCCCTGACGAACCGGCCGGAGTTCGAGCAGTTCGGGGAGGCCGTCGGACCGTACCTCGCGGGCACTCCGGACGTCCGGCACATCGAGCCGGTCGCCTAGGAGGCCTGCGATGGCGCACGCTATAGGCTTCGACATCTACGGCACGCTCGTGAACCCTTTAGAGATGGACCGGCACCTCGAGCCGGTCGTCGGCGAGCTCGCCGGGCGCTTCTCGGAGGTCTGGCGCGCCAGGCAGGTGGAGTACGCCTTCCGGCGCGGCCTGATGCGCGAGTACCGGGACTTCGGCGTCTGCACGCGCCAGGCCCTGGAGTTCGCCGCCCGGTCGCTGGGCGTGGAGCTCTCCGAAGAGGAGCGGGAACACCTCATCGCGGAGTACCAGAACCTCCGCCCCTTCCCAGACGTACTGCCGGGCCTGGAGAGGATGAAGAGCGGCGGCCACGAGATGGTCGCCTTCTCCAACGGCGTCGAGCAGACGGCCCGGACGCTGCTGGAGCGGGCCGGGGTAATGCAGTACCTCGACGGCGTGGTGAGCGTGGACGACGTCGCGACCTTCAAGCCGGACCCCGAGGTATACGCCTACCTGGCGCGGAGGCTGAATCTCCCGGCGGAAGAGGTCTGGCTCGTCTCCAGCAACGCCTGGGACGTGATCGGGGCCAAATCCTTCGGCCTGCGCGCGGCGTGGCTGCAACGCGACCCCGAAGCTGTCTTCGACCCGTGGGGCCTGGAGCCGGACCTCGTCGCCGGAGACCTGCTGGAGCTCTCGGAGAAGCTCGCCTGAGCCCGCCGGGCCTCAGCCCCTACACGGCGCGTTTGTTGCCCCACAACAGCACGTGTAGCTGGGGCAGCACGGTCACCTCGTTCCAGCCGTCGGCCAGTACCTTCTCCACCAGCCACTCGTAGCGGCCCAGCAGGCGGCCCACATCTGGCTCGGGCTCCACCCCGGGACCGGGCGGCTCGTCGTTGCCGACCTGCAGGTACATCGGGACCCCCGGATACCGGGCAGCGACCTCGCGGGCATAGCCGTAGTCCGCGTCGTCGAAGACCACGACCTTGAAGACGGTGGAGGTCCCTTCTCCGGCGGCTTCGAGGCACCTCTCGAGCTTCGCCCAGTCGGTCCCCATACCGCTGCTCGGCGGTTTGGGCGAGAGCGTCAGGTAGTCCAGGTCCCGGAACCACCCCGGGGCAACGGTGCCCTGGGTCTCTACGGCGAAGGTGTATCCCCCCTCCCGGCCGAGGTCTATGAGGCCGCTCAGCGGTTGCAGGGCCGGGTTACCTCCCGAGAGGGTGACGAGGATGGGCCTGCCCCCGGAGAGGTCCTGCACCTCCCAGAAGACCTCTCCGGGGCTCATCCTGCGCCACTCCCCGCGGTACTCGGGCAACACGGCATACTTGGAGTCACACCACACGCAACGATAGTCACAACCACCGGTCCGCACGAACACGGTCGGCTTACCTATAACGGCTCCCTCGCCCTGCACGGTGGGGCCGAAGACCTCCGACACCGTTATGGTATCCCGGCTCACCGGTGGCCCTCCGGCCGGTACTCGGCCCAGGT
>JACCZN010000231.1 GCA_013695915.1 Rubrobacter sp. | reverse complement strand
GGCGTATCGCTTTGAGAAAGCGTATCCCAGGCGTTAAACTACGCCGCACCTGAGCTCATGTACGCTGTTATCTCTGACATTCACGGGAACCTGGAGGCACTCGAGGCTGTCCTCGACGACATGCCGGAGGGGGTAGAGAGGGTCTACTGTCTCGGCGACGTCGTCGGGTACGGCGCGAGCCCGAACGAGTGCTGCGACCGCGTCCGCGAGCTCGGGATGCCCGTTATCTCCGGCAACCACGACCTCGCGGTAACGGACCCGGAGACGGACCTGGCCTGGTTCAACCCGGTAGCCGCCGCCGCGGTGGAGTGGACGCGCGGTAGGATCACGGACTCCAACGCCGCCTTTCTCTTCTCGCTGCCGCGCACGCTCCACGGCGAGGAGGCTCTCTTCGTCCACGGCTCGGTACGGGACCCCGACGAGTACATCGTGGACTCCGCGACAGCCGGGGAGAACCTGGCGCTCCTGAAGAGCGAGTACCCGGGTATCCGGGTCTGCTTTTTCGGCCACACGCACGTCAAGGCCATAGCTCCCCTGCCGCCCGGCGGTGCCTCGGTGGCGGACTCGGAGCCGCTGGACTTGGGCTCCAACGGCCCATACCTGGTGAACCCGGGCTCCGTCGGCCAGCCGCGCGACGGAGATTCTTTCGCCTCTTACGTACTGGTCGGAGGGCCGTCCGAAGGCTCCGAAGGAGGCCCCGAGGTCGCATACCGCTTTGTCGAGTACGACGTAGAGAAGGCGCAGGCCGGGATCCGGGCCGCAGGCCTCCCCACTGTCCTGGCCGACCGCCTCTCCCAGGGCCGCTAGGGAGACCTGTAGCCTCGTGGAGCACTCATTCCCGAAGCTCTTCACGGTAGAGGAGGCGAACGCCCTCCTGCCGAAGCTCAGGGAGGCTCTGGAGGAGGTCGCGGTCCGCCGCGACGCCCTGCGGGAGAAGGCCCCGCACCTGGAGCCCATCCTGGAGGCCGCGGGCAGGAACGGCGGCGGCCGGGTGGGCTCCGAGTACGGCGTCGAGGCGTACAAACTCTACCTCGCCATAGAGCGCATCCGGGAAGAGAGCGTCTTCCTCAAGGACCTCGACACCGGCCTCCTGGACTTCCCCCACGAGCGGGACGGGCGCGTGGTCTTTCTCTGCTGGAAGCCGCCGGAGGAGCGCGTGGAGTACTGGCACGAGATAGAGGCCGGGTACGCCGGTCGCCAGCCGCTCTAGCCGTGGCCCCCGCGTGAAGGTCGTCCTCCAGCGCGTGAAGCGGGCCTCCGTCTCCGTGGACGGCGAACCGGTCTCCGCCATAGGCCCCGGCCTGCTACTGCTCGTCGGCATCGCAGAGGGCGACGGTCCCGAGGCGGCCGGGTGGCTCGCCGGGAAGGTCGCCGGCCTCCGGGTCTTCGCCGACGAGGCCGGAAGGATGAACCGGAGCGTGACGGACTCCGGCGGCGAGGTGCTGGCGGTCTCGCAGTTCACCCTCCTCGGCGACGCCCGCAAGGGCAACCGGCCGAGCTTCGTCCGCGCGGCTCCCCCAGAGGTGGCGGAGCCGCTCTTCGACGCCTTCTGCGAGAGGCTCCGCGCCGCGGGGGTCGCCTCCGTGAAGACGGGCCGCTTCGGGGCCATGATGGACGTGGAGCTCGTGAACGACGGCCCGGTCACCCTGCTCCTGGAGCGGTAGCTCCCCGGAGCATCCCCTCCACGTACAGGGTCGCCGGACGGGTGTAGCCCTCGTGCCGGATGCGCTGCCGCAGCGCCGCCCGCCACCGGCGGAGCCGCTCTCCCTCGCCAGCGGGGAGTCTTTCGAGCTCCTCGGGCTCCGGCTCGTCCAGGACCAGCGTTCCGAGGTGCCGGATCTCCAGCGGGGGCAGGAGACGCCACCGCACCTCCGCGAGAGCCCTCCGGTGGAGTGCTACGAGTCGCTCCGTAGAGCCTATACCGTAGAGATCCCTGCCGGAGAGAGCCCAGGCTAGCTCGCGGTCGAGCTCCTCGTCCACGAGCTGCACCGGCCTCCCCGGCCCGGAGTCCACGAAGTCGCTCGTCGCCAGCCGGCCTCCGGGCCGCAGCACGGAGACCAGGGCCGCAAGCGCCTCCTCAGCACCCCGCTCGCGCACGTCCAGCTCGTGGAAGAGTCCGGCGGAGTAGACGAGGTCGAAGCTGCCCTTCTCGAACGGAGGGCGGAACACGTCCCCCGCGACGAGGCGGACCGGCAGGGGCGGCGGGTCTTCGCGGAGGAGTTCCCGCGAGCCTTCCACACGCTCCCGGTCGGCGTCGAGGGCGGTCAGGCTGCCCCGCTCTCCTATGCGGTCGGCGAGACCCTCCAGCCAGAGGAGGGAGGACCCGCCGGCATAGAGCACGTCGAGGCCCCGCACGTCGCCTAGCAGGTCCAGCTCGCGGTCGCAGAAGGAGATCAGGGCCTCCTCGAGCTCCTCCCGCTCGCCGGGGCTCAGGGGGTCTCTGCTACCGGCTCCGGACACCGGACCTCGACAGGTAATTCTTGCCGGTAGCTCCATGAGAGCCAGTATAATCTGCTCGCATGAAAGTCCTTATAGCAAATAACTTATACAAGTATCACGCGGGGCACCTGGAGGTGCTCTCCGGGGCGGACCTCTCCGTGGAGGCCGGGGAGAAGCTCGGGCTCGTCGGGCGCAACGGCGCGGGCAAGACGACCCTGCTCGGCATCCTCTCCGGCGAGAGCGAACCGGACGAGGGGACCGTCGAGTTCGTCGGCGGCTCAAAGGTCGAGATGACCTCCCAGAGCCTCTACGCCGGTAGCCGGGGAGAGGTCTCGGTGGAGGGGGAGATCTACGGCGCCTTCGCGTCCATCATGGAGCGCGAGAGAGAGCTCCAGGAGCTGGAGAGTCAGCTCACCGGCAACCCTTCGGAGGCGGTCCTGGAGCGCTACGGCAGGCTCCAGACACAGTTCGAGCGCGACGGCGGCTACGAGTACCGCGCCCGCGCGAGCTCCACCCTCTCCTCTTTGGGCTTCTCCAGGGAGGACTGGAAGCGGCCCGTGGGCTCGTTCTCCGGCGGGGAGCAGAGCCGCGTGGCGCTCGCCCGGCTGCTCCTCGAAGAGCCGGACCTCGTCCTGCTCGACGAGCCCACAAACCACCTGGACCTCCGGGCCATAGAGTGGCTGGAGGACTTCATAAAGAGCACGAGGTCCGCCGTCCTGGTCGTCTCCCACGACCGGTACTTCCTGGACGCCATCTCGGACTCGACCCTGGAGCTCGCGGACGGCAAGCTCCACCGGTACACCGGCGGCTACAGCCGGTACGTGGATCAGAAACAGGCCCGGGACGAGCAGCTCGCCCGCAAGGCCAAGGCCAACGCCGAGCGCCGGGAGCAGCTAGAGCGGTTCGTGGAGAAGAACCGGGCCAACGCCAAGAAGGCCACCCAGGCCAAGAGCAAGCAGAAGATGCTCGACCGCATGGAGAAGATAGAGGCCCCGAACGAGCGCGAGAAGAAGATGAACCTCTCCGGCAAGCTCGGCGGCGAGACCTCCCGGGCTGGCCGGGTGGTAGTGGAGCTCGAGGGCGTCCGCTACGGCTACATCTCCGGGGAGCCGCTCCTCGAGGACCTCGGCCTCGTCGTCGAGCGCGGCGAGCGGGTCGCACTCCTCGGCCCGAACGGGACCGGCAAGAGCACCATCATGCGCCTCGCCACCGGGGAGATCTCCCCGCAGGAGGGCCGCCTCCGGCTCGGGCACAACGTCGTGCCCGCCTACCAGGACCAGCAGATCG
>JACCZN010000202.1 GCA_013695915.1 Rubrobacter sp. | reverse complement strand
CAGCGTCCTCTCGTCCAGCGCCGGGGCGGGGGAGCGGACGTGGGAGGAGTCTATGACCGAGCGGAGCTTGAAGACCTCCTTGCGGACGCCGACGCCCCCGACGCCGAGCTGGGCCTCGAACCGTATCAGGGGCAGGTACTGGAAAAAGAACTCCCGGGCCTCGCGTTCCCTGCCCTCTACGAAGAGCCGGTAGGTCTCGACCAGGACGTGCGGGTACCCGAAGCCGGTCATGATGCCCCCGGCTCCCCGGGCCAGCTCCTCGTAGAAGTATAGGCCACCGAGACCACCGAAGATCCTGGTCTCCGACCGGAGGCTGTCCAGGATGCGGGTGATCTTTATGGTGGTCGGAGCCTCCTCCAGCTTGACGTAGCGGCAGGGCTCCAGCTCGTCCACGAGCCGGGCTACAAACGGCGCGGGCATAGCGACGCCGGTGTTGACGGGCTCGTCCTGTATCACGATGGGTACCGTGGCGGCCCCGGCGACGCGCCGGTAGTGCTCGAAGACGAGGTCCAGGTTCTTCTGGTTGTTCGGTGGTGCGACCATTACGGCGGCGGCACCGGCCTCCTGGGCCTCGCGCACGAACCCGGTGGCGACGTCGGTTCCGCTCGCCGAGCACCCGACCACCACCGGCACGCGGCCGTCGACCGCAGAGAGGTACCGGCGGGCTACCGCGCCGCGCTCGGAGTCCGAGAGCTTCCCGGCCTCGCCCATGATGCCGAGCACCGTGATACCGTGGACCCCCGACCCCAGGTAGGACTCGGCGAGCGAGTCTATGCCTCCGGGGTCCACCGCGCCGTCCTCCGTAAAGGGTGTCAGCGCGATCGTACAGACACCGTGCAGAGCTTCCATCTTTACTCCTCTCCGGCCTCGGTGGGACGCGAAAGCTTCCCTGATTGCCCGGCTTAGCTTACGCGAGGCGGGTAGGCCGCGCCCGGGAGTTTGTGTATCCTTACGCTGGGAGACTAGCCGGAGGAGACCGGACGTGTACGACTACGCGGTGATCGGGGGCGGTATCGTGGGGCTCTCGACCGCCCGCGCCCTCCTGCGCCGCCGCCCGGATGCTGAACTGCTCTTGCTGGAGAAGGAAGAGGGTTGGGGGCAGCACCAGACCGGCCACAACAGCGGGGTCATACACAGCGGCATCTACTACAAGCCCGGCAGCCTCAAGGCCCGCTACGCCAGGGAGGGCGGGGAGGAGCTCGCCGAGTTCTGCGACGAGCACGGGATACAGTACGAGGTCTGCGGCAGGCTCGTCGTGGCGACCGAGGCCGAAGAGTTGCCGCTACTCGACGACCTCTACCAGAGGGGCCGGGAGAACGGGCTCGCGGTGGAGCGCCTCGGGCCGGAGGGGATACGGGAGATCGAGCCCCACGCGGCGGGCATCGCGGGCCTCCGGGTGCCCTCGACGGGGATAGTGGACTACGGAGAGGTAGCGGAGGCTCTCGCCGCGAGGGTCGCTGCGGACGGGGGGGACCTGAGGACCGGCGCCAGGGTAGAGGACGTATCCGAGGGTGGGGAGGGCGTGGAGGTCTCCTCAACGGCAGGGACGTTCCGGGCCCGCGCGCTCGTGAACTGTGCCGGGCTTCACAGCGACCGGGTCGCGGCGCTCTGCGGCGTCCGGGCGGGGGTCAGGATAGTGCCGTTCCGCGGTGAGTACTACGAGCTCAAGCCGGAGAAGCGGGGTCTGGTGCGGCACCTGATCTACCCGGTCCCAAACCCGGACTTCCCGTTTCTCGGGGTCCACTTCACCCGCGGGGTCGGCGGCGGCATCGAGGCCGGTCCCAACGCAGTCCTCGGCCTCTCCCGTGAGGGCTACGCAAAGACGGACCTCGATCCCCGAGACCTCGCCGGAGTCCTCTCCTACCCCGCCTTCTGGAAGCTCGCCCGCCGCCACTGGCGCACGGGAGCCGGAGAGGTCCTGCGCTCCCTGAGCCGGCGCGCCTTCGCCGACAGCCTGCGGAAGCTCGTCCCCGAGGTAGAGGAGGAAGACCTCGTGCCCGCCTCCGCCGGGGTCCGGGCGCAGGCCCTCACGGAGGACGGGAG